>CALBRY010000588.1 GCA_937927665.1 uncultured Chloroflexota bacterium | reverse complement strand
GTGGGCGTTGAAAAAATCCGCGCTGCCAGAACTTCGGGTGAAACCACCAGCCCCAACACGTCCAGATCAGCGGCGTATGGGTGATCGCTCCGGCGCGAACGGCATACGGTAGGCTGTGATAATCGCTGTGTATGGCGGCGATCTGTTGATCGCGCAGGATCGCGGCGATCCGGTTCACGATCGGGAAACGTCCCCAGATGCCGGGGATAAAGTAGGTGGTCACACCGCGAAATGGGCGGGTATGCACCTGCCATCCGCGTGTACGGAACGCGTCGGGAAGCTGTCCCTCACGCGGGGCGAGTAACTGCGGCTGCCACTGTGCCGGATCAAGATGATCCAGCAGGGTGAGGAGGGAGGTTTCGCCGCCGCCTAATCCCGTGTAGGTTGTGATGCAGAGTAAGCGTTTCATCATGGTGCGGAGTGTATCACAGGGAAGAAAAACATTGAACCGCAGAGAGAAGAACATCAACGCAAAGGCGCGGAGAAGGGCAAGGGCAATTAACCGCAGAGAACGCAGAGAACGCAGAGAGAAGAACATCAACGCAAAGGCGCAAGGGCGCGGAGAAGGGCGACTCCCTCCTTTGCGGCTTTGCGCCTTCGTGACTTTGCGTTAATGCTTAAAGCAGCGGCGATTTTTCCATGTCGGCGTAGTCATAAGCGGTTTCGCGCCATGCCTTGCCGAGTCGTTTTAAGCCTTCTTCGATATCGGAGGGCTTTTGCGCCGCGAAATTGATCCGGATGTTATAACTGCCGCCGTTATCGGTGTGGAACACGTTGCCGATTCCATAGGCGACCCCCTGCTGAATGGCGGCGACGTACAGTTCACTCGCGGTCGGTCCATGCTTGGGGAGTTCAATCCACAAATACAAACCGCCCACGGGCGTGCTCCAACGTGAGCCGGATGGCAGATAACGCGCCGCATATTCGAGCGCGACTTCGCGCCGCCGTTTGAGTTCGCGGTTATTACGCTCTAACTGCTTGGCGAGAACGCCGCGTTCAAGCATGAGGTGGATCGCGCGCTGGTTCAAGCCGGGAGTCGAAATATCCGCCGACTGCTTGACCCGTACCAACCGCTCATAATGGCTGCTGTTGGCGATCACATAGCCGACGCGCATCCCCGGCAGCAGATTTTTGGTAAAGCCGCTGGTGTGGATGACGATGCCTTCTTCGTCCAGCGCTTTGATCGGCGGGAGTGACTCGCCTTCATAGCGGAACTCGTGATAAACGCTGTCCTCAAGGATTGTCACGCCGTACTCGCTCGCCAGATTGAGCAGTTGGCGGCGGCGGTGGATCGGCATGATCCGCCCTGTAGGATTCTGGAAAGTCGGCATGACGTAGAGCAGGCGCGGGTGACTTTCCAAGATGACGTTTTCGAGCATATCGAGCCGGATGCCGTCCTCATCCATCGGGATACCCATCACCTGAACGCGGCGCGTGCGGGCAATATCGAGCATCCCTAAATAGGTCGGGTTTTCGGTCAGCAGCAGATCGCCTTCGCCCAAAATCGCCTGAACGATCAAATCGAGCGCTTGCTGTGTGCCGCCTGTGATCAACACTTGATCGAGCGTGCATTGGATACCGAGCGCGCTCACATAATCGCGGACGGTCGCCCGCAGCGGCGCATAACCTTCCGGTTGTTCGTAGCCAAGCGCGCGAGTCCCGTCGCGTTCTAGCACGGTGTTGATCGCATCACGAAGGTGAAAGACCGGGAAAAATTCGGACGGGGGGACGCCGTGACTAAAATTGATCACACCGGGTTTGCGCGCCAACTTCATTAAGTCGCGCAAGCTGCGATCTGACGAATTGTTTTGATCGTGATGATGCCCGTGTGATGCGCCGTTGGTCGATGGCGGCGATCCAGCGCTTGGGAGGGTGCTGGCAGCGGTTAACATTTCGCCTTTTTCGCCCGCGACAAATGTGCCGCGTCCCGCGTGCGCGCTCAAGTAGCCTTCGGCGCGAAGTTCGGCGTAGGCATTAACGACGCTGATGCGGCTGATGTTCAACTGGCGAGCGAGATCGCGGCTGGCAGGCAAGCGCGTACCTGCCGGAAGCATTCCGCTGTCCACCTGAGCGCGAACATAACGGATAAGCTGGCGGTAGATCGGTTCTTCGCTGTCCCGATCGATCGGGACGTGAAAGTTAGACGCGACCAAGAGATTACTCCGGGGAATGAGCGATTGGACTCCGCCGGTATGGGCGAAGCGTGTGCAGGTGAGTCCATTATAGTCCAATTTGACGGATTTTGATTGACAAAGTTCCTTTTTCGTACGGTTCATGCGCGAATCGTGCGCACTTGTTCAGGATTTTTTGTCGAAGTGTCACCTTTTGGTTAAATCGCATTCCCATGACGAATTTGTGCGGTAAGATTGTGCTTATGATGTTGAATAGAAGAAAAGGTGTGATATGCCAAGTCTAGGACCCGGTGAACTCCTAATTATCCTCGTGATCGTGCTGGTTCTGTTCGGAGTCGGGCGGATTTCGCGGATTGGCGGCGAATTGGGCAGCGCGGTATCGAACTTCCGCAAAGGGCTGAACAGTGGTAAAGAAGCCGCTCCGCCGGATGCCGCCGCAAGCGATACGACTCCTCCGCAGCAGCGCTAGCGGTTTTAGAGGTTAATCATGGATATTCTCGGCATTGGTGGCTGGGAACTGATCACGGTGTTGATCTTGATGATCGTCGTGGCGGGTCCTAAACGCATGATCCAATGGTCGTACGTGTTGGGGCGCGAACTGGCAAAGGTTCGCCGCCTGTGGAGTGAAGCAGCGCGCACGATTCAGAAAGAATTTGACGATGCGGGGATCGACATAAAAGTTCCCGAACAACCCCCCACCCGCGCATCGCTGAGGTCTGACGCGGCGAAACTGCTCGCGCCGATCACGAAGCCGATGCAGGATGCGATGGCAGAAGTGGATCGTGATCTGAGTGAAGTCAAACAGGTGACGAATACGCTCAACAACCTGAAGCCGAGCACGCAGTTTACGCCGAAAACGATTCCGGTTGCGAAAGCGCCGCCGCCATCGTCCACGGGGGCGACTCCGCCGCCCAACCCCGCCCCCACGAACGGCGCAGCGCCTGCGGCAGGATTCGGGGCATGGTCAAGCGGATCGGGAACACCGCCCACAGGAAACGATAAACCGAACGACTCAGCGTTTGGTGCGTGGTCAGCAGGGGATAAAGAGGGGTAAAACGATCCTTCTCCCTGCTTGCTAGGCAAGCCGTCCCTCTCCCGCGCAAGCGGGTAGAGGGACAAAAGCAAGATTCCTACCACACGCGGGAATTAATTCCCGCGCACCCATTCCCCGTTCGGGGTGATGCTCCATTCGGCGGGCATATCCGGCGAACAGCTTGGCGGATAAAGGGAGTCCGGTTCATCGGTGGAGAGCGACGAGTCCGTAAAGACGATTTCGACTTCGCTGCCTGTCACCAAGCGGATGAAATTCCCCAGAACAAGGCGCGTCTCGCTTTCGGCGCGGCGCAAAATGCCCCCTTCGACAGCGGTATCGCGGAACTGGATCAGGGTGAGATACTGCGCGATCAAGCGTGCCTCGTCCCAATCGACGTTGCAGGTGGTAAACGAGCGCTCATACTGGCGGATGTAATCGACGCGGCAGCTTGTCAACTGGGGCGGGGGAATGGTGATGACATACATGTCCCGCTCTGAGTCATAGCGGATATTTTCTTCGGTGAGTTGAGTCAAGTCGATTCCCGCCTCGACCGCGCCCTGCACAACATGATTCGCGCCGAACGCGCACGCATTCAACGCCCCTTGTGACACATTAACTTCGATATCGGCAACGGCTAACTGACTGCTGACGCTGACCAACTGACCGAGCGGTTGAATGCCGGTGACGATGGTCTGCGTGCTGATCACGTTGGCGACGGGGGGCGGCACGCTGGCGTTGAATTGGCTGATGACGCCGTTAAACAACCCGACGAGCGTACCGGGAATGACCAGAACGAGGACGATCGCGGCAATGATCAGGATGACACCGCACCCGCTCATGACGAGTAAACAGCTCCGGCATCCGCTGTTAGACGAACGCGGCGGAGGCGTGTTTAAACTTCCTACGCGCACACCCAATTCATCGAGTTCGTGCGGCAGGATTGTGAGATTGCTTTCTTCCGGAAGTGTTTCCGGCGGCGGCGGATATTGGCTCAACCGAATGTTCCTCGCAGATGTTATGTGGGTCTATACGCGATTGTACCGCGCTGTGTTGCGGGTGTTCCCGCCCCAATTTTCTGGCAGCAGCCGAAAAAATCGGGGCGGGGTTCTGGTTACGGTGTCAGATCGACGATGCGGAGATTGTCAAAATAGGCGGTGGTGTTCGGCTCGACACCGAAACCGACCGATCCGCCGAGCAAGTTAACCCCGACGCGGCTGATCAAATAGATGTCGTTGACATAGAAGGCGATTCGATCCTGCATGGCGACGACTTCCAACCGGACGACGTTGGGCGGAAAATCGGGAGACTGCGGGACTAACCCGGCGTACATCTCCAACGAATCCAAGCCGAGGCTGGTACGAATGATCAGGTTGATCATGCCATCGGCGCGGCGGGTGACTTCCATACGGAAGCCTTCGATTTCGCCCATCAGGTTGGCACGGGTGCGCGCTGAAAACCATGCTGTCCCCGGCGCATCAAGGCGCACATCGATCATCGCGTGTATATCCGTCGAATCGAGGAAAGCGGCGCTCCCTCCCAAGCCGAACATACGCGTATTCGCGGCATCGTTGATTAAACGCCAACTGTTACTGCCCGCGTGGGTGATCTCTAAAACGCCCGCGTTGACTGTTCCCGCGTTGAACTGCGATTCAAACAGGTCAGGCGGGGGTTCGCCTTCAAAATCGAGCGCGATCACCGACGAGGCGGGGGCGCGTTCAGCCGCAAGCCGGAGCGGATCAAAGGCACGGGCGACGGTGCTCCGCACGGGCGGGGCTTCGTAGACCAGCACATCATCAAGGCGGAGGAGTGCGCCGCTGGCGGTGATGATCTCGATCGTGCCGGGGGCGGGGGCATTCGTAAAGACATGCGCTAAACGGAGCGCGCCATTATTGGTGATTTCGAGACGATTGCCCGAAAGCGTTATGCCGATCGTGATCCACTCGTTGACACCGTAGAAATTATCGGCTGTCGCGCTGTCGATCACGTTTCCCGCGCCGTCGATCTGGCTGGCGATCAGGCGTCCACCGCGCATTTCGACGCGGATCATGCCGCCGCCGTTCACCCGCAAATTGATCTGCATGCCGCCGGATTCAACATAGGTGTTGAACAATAGGACGACATCTTGCAGCGGGCGCACATTCGACGCGGTGCTGATGATGACATCGCCTTCGACCTGCAAATAAGCGTTTCCTGCTTCTCCGGTGGTCACCGTTGTGAGCGCGGGACTGGATGAACTCCACGACGGGAGGAGTACCCCTTCGCTGAAATGGGTGCTGAAGGGTTCGGCACGCTGCACGGCGAGATCGTCGATCAAGACCGGGAAGGCGCTTGGCTGGAGCAAAATCCGCTGTTCACCGGGGGCGCTGGCAGGTGTGAGCGCCTGCGCGACACGATGATTGTTCACATAAACTGTGACGAGGACGCCGCCGGGGGCGCGTTGTGACCAAACCGCGACACGATTCCAGCGGTTAACATCGATCGGGACGTTGGCGTGCGAAAGCTCAGTTTCATTTTCGGGGCGCAGATTATCCAACCCTGTACCGCGCGAAATCGAGACATCACCCGCGTGGAACCTGACGGCGGTATAACCACTCGCGCCGCCCGCGACGATCAAGCGGACATCCGCCTGCGGATCAGGATCGAGCAGGATTGACATGCTGACCACTTGATTGACAGCATCGGTGATCACCCATTCCGGGGTGTCACTGCCGACGATTTCAAGCGCACGAGCCGGATCACCCTGCCCGCGCAGCACCGCGCCTAAATCGACCTGCTGAAGCGACCAGACATCGGGATCAAATGACCACGTATCGAGTTCCGCCGCGTTTTCAAAATCGACCACGTAAGGCATGCGTCCGTAAGGGATCAACGTGGGGGTAAAGGTCGGCGTGATCGTGGGCGTATTCGTCGCGGTAAAGGTCGCGGTCGCTGTGAATGTTGCAGTTTGGGTGGCGGTAAACGTCGGTGTTGCCGTAAATGTCGCGGTCGCGGTGAATGTCGGCGTTGCGGTAAAGGTCGCGGTTGGCGTCATCGTTGCCGCGTCGATTATCGGCAGCACATCGAGATTGCCCGCCGCCGCAAATGCTGACGCGATATTCAAAATCCAGCCGGTTGTGCCGTCGGCAAGCTGGATATTGACCCATTCGCCCGTTTCGTCATAACCAAGAATGGTGAATCCGGTATTCGATGAGATCGGATCAAGCGCTTGATACGCTTCATCGGGTCCTGAACGGAAGATCAGCGGACGACTGGCGATGCCTTCCGGCGTGGAAGGCGTTGGTGTAAGCGTAATGGTCGCGGTCGGGGTGATCGTCGCTGTTGGCGTCACCGTTGCTGTGAGTGTTTCGGTGGGCGTCGGCGTGATGGCAACAGCGGTTTGTGTTTGTTCAAACGAGAGCGCAAACGCGGCGACACGGGTCGCGTTCAGGTCAGGCGTCAGCGACGGCGTGGCAGTCGGCGGCGCGTTCTGCGTTTCGGTGGGGGCGGGTGTGACAGTCGGCTGCGCGTCAAAGGTCGCGGTCAATGCGGAGGCGACATTGGTTTGATTGACGGCGGCTTGTGCGGCGGCAGTCGATGAACTGATGAGCGCTTGAAGCGCGGCATCATTCGCAATCGCGGTAAGGGTGGGCGGCGTGTTGACGTTCGATTGACTGGTAAAGACGATCACCAGCACGACGACCGCGATCAGGGCGACGACTGCCGCCAGAATCAAGGGAATATTCGTGCTGCGCGGTGCGGGCGGCGGCGATGGAGGTGTGTTCGCGGCAACCGGAACCGGATAAGTTGGCGTGAGAACGGTTGCGAGGTCTTCATCGTTGTTCTTTTCGGAACGGGCAACCGTGGGGGGACTCGGCTTCGGCGCGGAGGTCGCATCGGCGGCGCGGGCGGCTTCAAAAGCGGCTAACGTCGCGTTGATCTGCTCCTGCTTATCCGAGCGGCGTTTTTGAATTTCGCTCACGCTCGTTTCTGCTGATTTGCGGATTACGAGCGGGCGCGTCGATCCGCCGACCCGACCGACCGCGCGTTGAAACTCGTCTGCGAGTTCCATCGGGCTCTGGTAACGGTCGTCGGGGTCTTTCGCCATCGCCTTTTGGAGAATGGCGCTGATTTCTGGCGTAAGCTGGTCGTTGATCGTGCGCGCATCCGGCACAGGATCATTGATGTGCTTGAGGATGGCGGACATCGGCGTTTCGCCGCGATACGGCAGTTTGCCCGTCAACATTTCAAAGAGCATCACACCGAGCGAATAGACATCGGCGCGGTGATCGACATCTTCCAAGCCCATGCCCTGCTCGGGGGACATATAACCGGGCGTACCGACCGCATAACCGGCTTGCGTGAGGGTTTGTCCCTCGGCAGTGCCGCCCATCATGCGCGCAACCCCGAAGTCCATCAAGAAGGCATTTCCATCCACATCCATCATGATGTTGGATGGCTTAATATCGCGGTGGATGATCCCCTGACGATGCGCGTATTCGAGCGCGAGGGCTACCTGTTGGATGATGTGATTGGCATCGGTGATTGGCAGCAGGGTTTCGCGGTCAAGAATTTCGCGGAGTGTGCCGCCTTCGAGATAACGCATGACAATATAAGGTGGGTCATGCGCGCCGTCAAAGTCGTAGATGGGGAGCAGATTCGGGTGTTCAAGCCGTGTGATGACCTGCGCTTCACGCTGGAAACGCTCAAGTGCCGTATCATCCATCGCAATCGAGCGGTGAATGATTTTGACAGCGACAAAGCGGTTCAGGCGGGGTTGAAACGCACGGTAAACCGTCGCCATACCGCCCTTGCCGATTTCCTCAACGATTTCGTACGGTCCGATCCGTGTTCCAATCATGCGAGTGCCTGTGTGTGGCTAAACCGCGCTGCGCCAGCGACGATTGTAACATAATCGTATTGGTGAAGCATCCAGAGCTTCAGCTGTAAAAAACTAGGAAAAGAATAGATAGGGTTCGGTTTCAAACCTTGTCGCATATCTTGACACAAGACCTGATCTCATATACGTTTATTTTGAACTTACGCGCTTGTTATAGGCGCAAATTTCGTAGGGTTCAGCACATTCGAGAATAAGGCTTCTAGCAATGAAGCACCTTGCCAACGGGTTTGTAAGCAATCGTCATTTAAAAATGAACGTTGGCTTTCTGCTTGCCAGCGGTCCGGGACACAATCACGAGCTTGTGTTCGATGCGCCCGCGACCCGTGTCGCAGAGGATGTAGATGTCTCGTATGTTCGAGGTCCGATGCGCCTGAGTCGCACAACGGAAGGTATCCTCGTACAAGGAGCGCTGCATATCGGGATACAGGATGAGTGCTACCGCTGCCTTGATTCGATTGACCGCGATGTCGAAATCGATATTGAAGAACTGTACGCTTACCCCAACCCTGATGGCTCAGAGTTTAGTGTTGCCGAAGATGGCATCCTCGACCTTGCGCCGCTGATCCGCGAAGAAGCCATAATCGAAGACTCGCACGGGGCGCTGTGCCGCCCAGAGTGCAAAGGGTTATGCCCCGAATGCGGGGCGAACCTGAATCGCGAGCCAGATCACAGCCATGATGACATCATCGACCCTCGGCTGGCAAAGCTGAAAGAACTGCTCAACAAGTAGGACTGCAAATTTAACTGAATAGCAAGCCCGACCCGTTGTAGGAAAAGGGGGATCTGCCTTGAGCGACTACAACCGTGCTTATGATTCGCATTTCGATTTTTTGCCAGACTCGGATTATGAAGACAGAGGATTTGACGAACGCGACGATGCGGACTCGCTGGATGACGGGTGGTATGAAGATTTCCCGATCGATGAAGTCGATGCAGAGTTTGACGACGCGGGGCTAGAGGAAGAAGCCGCGGACGATGACGGCGATTATGAGTCGTATCCGTCGAATGATCCGGTTGGGTTGTATTTGAAAGAAATGGCGCGGGTTCCGCTCCTCAGCAATGAGGAAGAAATCGGGCTGGCGACACGGATCGCGGCGGGCGATGAATTGATGGCGAAACTGCGGCAGAACCCGGATCATCCGTGCGCGGGTGAATGGGCGGTGATCATCACCGATGGGCTTTCCGCACGCGATCACCTGATCCGCGCCAATACACGGCTCGTCGTGAGCATCGCCAAGAAGTACATGAGCCGGGGCGTACCGTTCCTCGACTTGATTCAGGAAGGCAATCTCGGCTTGATGAAAGCCGTCGAGAAGTTCGATTACCGGCGCGGTTTCCGCTTCAGCACGTATGCGACATGGTGGATTCGCCAAACGATCACCCGCGCGATTGCGGATCAAGGACGGACGATCCGCGTGCCGGTTCACATGAGTGACAGCATCCGCCGCTTATACCGTGCGGCGCGCACGCTGGAACAAGAGAACGGTCGCAAACCTTCGCCCGAAGAAATCGCCGCCGAATGCAAGATGGATCCGCGCAAAGTCCGCTGGATGATGCGGGTAAGCTGGCAGCCGCTCAGTCTTGAAAGTCCGGTTGGTGAGGACGAGGACAGCGAGTTCGGGCATTTTATCGAAAACGATTCTGTCCCGTCTCCGGCGCAGATCACCTACGAAAAGATGCTGCAAGAGAAGATCGAAGCCCTGCTCGACACGCTGACTCCGCGTGAGGCGCGCATTTTGCGGCTGCGGTTCGGTTTGTTGAATGGGCGGTGTCACACCCTTGAGGAAGTCGGGGAAACGTTCGGACTCACCCGCGAACGCATCCGCCAGATTGAAGGAAAAGCCCTGCGCCGTTTGCGTCACCCGCGCCGCAGTCGCCAACTCCGCGATTATTTGCAGTAGAGCACTCATGATTGAACCGCAGCGCACGCAGAGAGGTTGATTATTCTCTCTGCGCGCTCTGCGTGTTTATGGCTTAGGGAATCCCCCACAGGATCAACTGACCGATTGAAGTCGTGATCAAGACCGTGCCATCGGTGCTAAAGGCGATCGCGCTGGACTCTGCCGGTAAGAAGCTCCCGGTGATCATATCCCCCGTTTGCAGATCAAATAGATTGAGTTCGGGAGCGGTTGCCGGACTTGCGATCACAGGAGCGCTGATCACCGCCATGATGCGCGCATCGGCGCTGAAGGCGATCCCGGTCGCGTAATTGCCGGGTTCCAGATCAAACCGGACTTCGTTCGATTGACTGATATTGAGCAGGCGGACAACACTGCCTTCACCGAAGGCGATCACCTGCGGCGCGGCGAGTGCTTCCAGCGGCACAAAGGCAAGCGCGCCGACCGGATTCAGCGCATCGAGCGGGATCGTGCTGAGGGTCGCTTGCGTTTGTGTGTTGAGCAGATGCAGTTGATCATCGAGATAAGCGATGGTGCTGCCATCGGGATTAAACGCGACGGCGCTCACTGCGGTGGCGGTGGCGATATTGTAGAACACCGCCGATTGAGCGGGGGCAGATGCGCGCACGAGCGCAAGCTGACCCGTCACCGTGCCGTTGGCATTGTCAATCCGCAGCCCAATCGCCAGAACTGGATCGGGCGCGGAACTGTAATCGAGATCGGTCACGCAGCCGCCGCCGGGGAATTGAAGCGTCACCGCTTGCCCTGTGCTGCGGTTGAGCAGGGAGAAACGTCCCTCACAGAAGCCGAACGCGGCATAAACGGCATCATCACTGACGGCGACAGCAGTCGCGCCGTGATACTGCGTCAGGTTTTCGACGTAGTTCCATGTGGCGAGATCATACGCGACAGCATCTTGTGAACCGGCGCTGTACAACATGCCGCCATCAACAAAGGCGCGATCTGCGATATCGATATCCGCGATGCCTGCAACGTCAATCGTGGTGAGGATATCCAGACTGATCGCATTTTCTGGCGCGATCACCGTGCGTTCGGTGGGCAGCGTGCCGCCGCTCACTAGACCGCCAACGGCTTCAATAAAATAGTTGTCCGGCAGCATGCCTTCCGCCGTCCAACCGACAATGCCACCCGCGTTGACCTGCCAGAACACGATATTCGCCTGCCCATTGCTGGTTTGCGGATCGCACGAGGGACCCGCCAGCACGGTGACGGTTGTCCCCGGCTGGATCACGCCAATCTGGGGCGCGAGTACGCTCGGTTCGGAGCGGAGTCGATTGGGTGTGCCGCCTGCTTCGATGCTGCCCTGTCCCCCGACGCGCAGCCGTGGACGCAGAAAGCCCGCATAGCCGGGCGGACACGCATTCAGCGTTGCCGCAGGAACAGGCGTCGCAGCGGGAAGCGGTGACGTTCCGCCATCACCGACGCACGGGAAAACGATCGTGCCATCGCCAGAAACGCGAATATCATATTCAACACCGTTCAAAATCAATGTGAAATGATAGGCGAAGTAGTTCCCCGTCACCGCAGGAAATACCGCCAACTCGCAGCCGAGATGTGTATCCGGGTAGTAGTTCGACTCCCATGAATAGGCGTCGAGAATTTGAAGTGTTACAGGAAAACCGACGAGACTGGAAAGCTGTTCCAACGCCAATGAAATCGTGCCGGGGGTTTCCTGAGCTTGCACGGAAAACAC
>CALBRY010000587.1 GCA_937927665.1 uncultured Chloroflexota bacterium | reverse complement strand
TATGCAGAATAGAGTGGCAATGTGACGGCGGTGGTTCTAGCATTGGACGGGCAACAGTGCTCACCCTGGTACGTGATGGCGCGTGTGTGGCAATCGCTGCTATGGAATACGTCACCAAAGGAACCCGTCTAGATGGGTCTGTCCAGCCTTTATCGCAACACCCGTTTTGGAGAGTGCAAGGCTCACGACAGGCTCGGAGATGTACAATACCGTTGTACACGCTACATCCGATAAAACGCCTCGGCACACCTGAAGAGATCGCTGAGATGATCGTTTGGCTCTGTCCCAACGTAGCTTCATTCGTTACCGGAAGTACTATGCTGGTTGCCGGGGGTTGTGTCGTTCAATAGCAGGTCTGTGAACGCGGTTGGAGAGGCTATGTACCTGCAAAACCGACCGAGGTTTCACGCTCAATCTCGTTCATCAATAGTATATAGGAGGTAAGCAGATGTTGGTGAAAGACCCTGTTTGTGGGATGGAAATCGATCCCAAAGAGGCTGCCGGAACGTCAGAGTATCGCGGACAAACCTACTACTTCTGCTCCGAAGCCTGCAAGAAGTCGTTCGATAAGGAGCCAGAGAAGTATGTGAGTCCAGATCACCACCATCACGGTGAACACGACTAATCTGATTGTGCGGCGAGGCGGTCAGAGAATGAATGACCGCCTCTTGCCGTCTCTCATCTCCGCCGTTGTAGTTACCAATATACGAGCAAAATGGCGTCTTACCTGCCTTGTCTGGGGGACATAGCAAAGTGAAGCGCGGAATACTCCCAAAGAAAGGGAGGTTGACACTCTACTGCGCCGTTTTGCCTATGTGTGATCAAGCTGATTAGCGCTACATTTCGCTTGCCTCTGGGAATATCGTAAGAGTAATGATCTCCCTTGAACGGAGGTGAGTGATGAAGAAATGGACATGGATTGTTGTTATCTGTGTGATTGCGGTCTTGGTCATCGTGTTGACCCAACGTGGCAGTTCAGAGGGAGACATCCGCCGGTTGGTCGAGGATGTGCGGACAGCGGCACTAGATGGGATAAGCCGACGGAATTCAAACGCCCTAGATAGCTATTTTGCCACCGTCGAGGAAGGCGCACAGGAAAACGGACTGACTGAAACACAGGGAGCCTATAGAAACTTCATCGCCCAGATGAGCGGTGAATCTGTACAGATTCACTCGTTTAATATTGAAGAGGTTGAAATCCATGAAGATGGTGGGCTGGCACGGGTGACCTATCAAATGCACTTGAGTGTTATTCGCGGGGGCGCGGCGGTTTTCACCGTTCGATTCACGCAGAATTTAGCCGTGCTTAAAACGCCGCGCGGCTGGCGAATTTCAGGCGGTGACACGCCGCAAATTGAAGAAACGACAGGCGTTTGGCCCCCACGTTGAGGAACAACCGATGAATTCGAGCCTTATTTTTTCCCAAAATCCCGGTTTGTTCGCAGCCACCCGTTGCGGCGCTGGCGCGAAATTGCTGGCGTCCTCACACGGCATGGATTAGGCTGGTTTCTAGCATCAGTCGGTTCGGAAAAACCTAATCCCGTTTGAATGAGGCTGATTTGGGCATTCTAAGCGGGAAACGCCCTATGGTCGTGCGGAACACTGGGTGGATGGCACTCGGCGAACTGGGAGAAAAGAGTTTTCCCGCTAAAATGCGCGCTGCGGTCTACGCCGTTTGGCGCTGCTGCAAACGGCTGGAAACGAGTAACGTTAGGAGTGTTGCGGTTTGAACTTCGACCAAATTTATCTATTGGGAGGTAAGCATGTCTAATCAGAAGATTCGTGTTGTAGTCAATGGTTACGGGGTCATCGGCAAACGTATCGCCGATGCAGTAGTCGCCCAGGACGATATGGAGTTGGTAGGTATCGCCGATGTCGTGAGCGATTGGCGCATTAAGGTCGCGGTCGAGAAAGGTTATCCCGTCTTTGCCTCAACTCCAGAAGCGGCTGACACCATGCGGGCGGCTGGTATCCCGCTGGCGGGTACACTCGATGATTTGCTCAAGCAGGTTGATGTGGTTGCCGACGCCACACCGAAGAAAGTCGCCGCCGCCAACCTGGAGAAGTATCGTGCCGCTGGTGTGAAGTCGATCTTTCAGGGCGGCGAAAAGCACAGCCTTACAGGTCACTCCTTCGTGGCTCAAGCCAACTATGCAACTGCACTGGGCCGTGATACCACGCGCGTGGTTTCTTGCAATACGACCAGCATCGTCCGTACTCTGGGCGCACTGAAACAAGCCGGGTTGCTTAAAAAGGCGCGTGGGGTGCTGATTCGCCGTGCTACCGATCCCTGGGAGTCCGATCACACAGGTGTTATGAACACTGTTGTTCCTGAATCGACGATTCCATCGCATCAAGGACCGGATGCCCAGACCGTTGTGCCTGATCTGGATGTGGTCACCATCGCCGTAGTCGCGGCTCATACCACCAGTCATTTGCACGCCTGGAGCGTGGAACTCACCCGTGCCGCCACCAAAGACGAAGTGCTGTCCGTCTTCCGTGCTGTTCCGCGTATCGCTTTTCTGCAAGCAGGAGATGGGATTGTCGCGCTGAACAGCACTTTGGAGATGATGAGTGATCTGGGTCGTCCTCGAGGTGACATGTGGGAAGTGGGTTTGTGGGAGGACAGCCTGACGGTGAAAGAAAATGAGGTGTTCTACAACTACCAGGTCTACAATCAGGCGATTGTTGTGCCTGAAACGATTGATGCCATTCGCGCACTCACAGGCGTTGAGGAGGACGGAATGACGTCCATCGCCAAGACAGATCAGGCGATGGGACTAGTACGTGAGTTCGTCGGGCAACGTAGAACTGTGTAGATAAGTTCAAAACGCGCGGTAATAAGCGATTCGGTGTGTTAGCTACCCCGCCAAATGGCGCATTCAATCCCATATCTACATGCCTAGAATATTACAGATGTTTCGTCGAAACGAAGGTGCCAAATATCTGTGAATACTGCTCCTGAAACTGAATACTCTGCTGATCAAGCTTCACTTCGACCCCCTCCACGTTGGTTCATGATCTTAGTCGTGGGGGGCGCAATGCTCATGATTGTGGGAGCGGTCGGTGGGCTTGTCGCCTTCCAAAATGTGCTGCGTCCAGGTCAGCAGCAGCGCGTCATTAGCCTGCTCCCTTTTATGGAGTCATTCTTACCCTATCGGGCAGATGAAAACGCGCGTGTTCCAACCGCCATGCCAAACCTGAACAGCGCCATTTCACCGGATGATCTGCTGAATTTGTCATTCTCTACACCCGTTTTGCCAACCGAGACATTTACGCCGACAGTGACTACCACGCCGATACAAACAGCAACGGTCATGCCTTCGCTCACTGCGCCGCCTTCGACGACACCAGCAGCCACTGCTGCACCCGTCATACCAACTGTCACGCTTTCATCAGCAGCAATGCTACCCTCCAACGCACGTATCTACGGGCTGCGCTCTGTCGTTCAAACGTGGAACAACTGCGGTCCAGCAACTATCACAATGGGCTTGAGCTACTTTGGTTGGGCAGAAGACCAAATGGTCGCCGCTTCCTTTCTAAAGCCCGATGAAGAAGACAAAAACGTTACTCCAGGCGA
>CALBRY010000586.1 GCA_937927665.1 uncultured Chloroflexota bacterium | reverse complement strand
CACGCAAGCGGAGAGAGGCACGGCTTGCGTCCCCCCTTCTCGCTTGCGACCGTAAAAGGCGCTAGTCACTTGCCTGATTGCTGTGTTCTGCGGGGGAGAAAAACACGATGATCGTCAGGTCTTCTTCGATGGAATGGAATTGGTGCTCATCGTATGCGGCTACGTAAATGATGCTGCCTTCCTGAATCGAGCGGACTTCGTCTTTCACATTGATTTTCGCCTTGCCGCTGACGATGTAATAGACCTCGTCCTCGCTGTGCGGGAGTTGATGATCATGTGCGCCCGCCGCCAAGTGATAAACGCCGAGACTCATCGACGGGACGCGCAAAAATTCCAGATACGCTTTACCCTGCTGCGCCCGCTGGATAGCGAGTTCGGTCATCTCAAATGCGTGCATGTTGTACCCCTCTCAATCGAGCATATCCTGTCGTGTTTGATTATGCTGGGAATTCGTGCAGGAGCTACATGCCGATAATCACGAAACGGAGGATTAAAAATAACGCCATGCCGAACACGATGGTGAGCAGGACGTTTTTTGTCCGCCATGCCACTAACCCGGAGGCGATTCCGGCGATGAGATAGGTATTGGTCGGGCTGATGTCGATCGCACCTTCCGGCATAAGAATTCCCGGCACGATGATCGCGGCAAGCACCGCCCCCGGCACGTATTTGAGCGCGCGGAATACGCCCTGCGGCATCGGGAGTTTGCCAACCAGCGCCAGCACAGGATAACGCACCGCAAACGTCACCGCCGCCATTCCCAACACGAGCAGAAATTCATTCATAACAAAAGCTCCCAAGAAAGAACATGAACGCTAAGGCGCAATGAAACGCGGTGCGCCTTCACTCTGCGTTCTCTGCGGTGACATGCACTTGCGGCGGCTGCAAATTTTCGACCGTGATTCCGACAATTACGCCGATCACTGCTGCGATCAACAAGCCGATATTGTTCGGGAGCGGGTTAAAAATCACCGCTGCGATCGATGCGGCGATCACGCTGGCAAAAATCGGGCGCGTTTTGATCATCGGGATCAGCATCCCGATAAAGGTCACGATCAGCGCGAAATCCAACCCGAAGCGCCCCGGATCGGGGATCGACTGCCCGGCGACGATGCCGATCACCGTCCAGATGTTCCAATTCACGTACATGAAGATCGCCGAGCCGAAGTAGTACCAGTGTTTGTAGGGCGTTGGCTCGTTCTCTTGAAAGTGGTTCGCCACGACGACGAATGTTTCATCGGTGAGCCAGAAACCGAGCGGCAGCAGCCATGTTTGCGGCAGATGTTTGACATGCGGCGCAAGCGTAGCACTATAGAGCGCATGGCGCAGATTGACGACGAGAGTCGTCAACCAGATGACCGGAAATGCTGCGCCTGCTGCCACCATATTGACCGCGATAAACTGCGACGATCCGGCGAACACAAACAAACTCATGCCGATGGTGGCGACGGGAGAAAGCCCGCTCGTCACTGCCAGCGCACCGAAGATCAGCCCGAAGGGAATCGCGCCGACCACCAGCGGAATTGTGTCTCGAAAACCGAGCCAAAATTCATGGGATCGTGTCGGCACGGCATTTGTGTTCGGGATCGTCGAAGTCGTCATGATTATCCTATCGTGTCAGTTCGTCGAGCTTATCCACATAGCCCGCCAGCGTCTCGAAGGTCTTTTCGACGGCGGTAGGCGTGGTCATATCAACTCCGGCGAGCTTAAGCGCTTCGGTCGGGTAGACCGATCCGCCTGCGCGCAGCATTTGCAAATACCGCTGCGCCGCCCCTGTATCACCCGCCAAAATCGGCGCGGAAAGCGCATGCGCCGCCGAAATGCCGGTCGCGTATTGGAACACATAGAAGTTTGAATATAGATGACCAAACTGCGCCCATGTGATCCCGATCCGTTCGCGCTCCCACTGGACAACGCCGCCGTAACCTTCGCTGTAAAGATCGGCGCACAGGTTGATCAGATCATCGGGGGTGATCGGTTCGCCGCGCTCGACACGTTCATGCACTTCAAGCTCAAACTGCGCGAGGATCGGCATGATGAAGAAATAACGGTGCAGGTTGTACATCGCCTCGTTGATCAGCGCGATCTGGAAACTGCGATCGCTGTGCGTCCGCATCAAGTGAGCGCGCACCATCGCTTGATTAAAATTCGAGGCGACTTCCGCCACAAACAGCGAATAATCGGTGTAGACATAGGGCTGCGTGTGATTCGTGAAATACGAGTGCATCGAGTGACCGAGTTCATGCGCCAGCGTGCTCATCCCGAACAGGTTATCGCTGTAGCTGGTCATGATGAACGGATGTGTTCCCTGTGTGCCGCTGCTGAATGCGCCCTGACGCTTGCCCGTGTTCGGGTAAACATCAACCCACCGTTCTTGAAGCGTGCCGCGCCGCAGAATATCGACATATTCCTGACCGAGCGGCTTCATGCCTTCGCTGATCATATCGATTGCCTGCTCAAAGCCGACAACCGGCTCATCGCTCACGAGCGGTGCCCAAATATCATACGGACGCATGACATCGACACCGAGCGCGCGGCGCTTCACTTCCCAGTAACGATGCCAAGTCGGGATGTTTTTGCGGTAGGTGTTGACGAGTGTGTGATAGACCTCGACAGGGACATTGTTGGGGAACAGGGATGCTTCAAGCGAGGAGTTATAGCCGCGTGCGCGGGCGATAAATACATCACGCTTGACTGCCGCCAAATAATTCGCGACGATCGCGTTCTTGAACGAGAGATAACCGTCAGCGTAGCTTTCGAGCGATGTCCGGCGCAGTTCCCGATCCGGGCTGGTGCGGAGTTTTTCCCATGTGCTTTGCATGACGGGATGCTTACCGCCCTGACTATCGACTGCATCGGCAAACTTCAGGTCAGTATCGGTAATTTGATCATAAATCGCATCGATCGCAAACAGCGGTTCTGCCGCTAACCCAAGAATTTCTTCAACTTCCGCCGAACGCACATGCTGCTGCTGGCGGAACAGGTTTTCGAAATAATGCGCGTAGCCCTTCAACTGAGCGTTTTCCGCCATCCAGCGGTTCATCGTCTCCGCGCCGAGGGCGATCAGTTCCGGTTCGATAAATGACGCCGCCGCCGCCAAGCGCCCAAAAACGCCGCCCATCTGCCCTGTCATACCCATCGCTTCGGTATCGGCGCTATCCACCGATGCGGCAAACTGAGCGTACACCAGCAGCGTAATCACGCGCCGCTGAATAGGCAGCAGGAGTTCAAAGCAGTCAACGATGACCTGCGCGCTTTCCTGCAAACGTCCGCGATACGCCTCGATTTGAGCGATCGCATTTACGACAGCATCTTTTTCGGTACGCCAAGCGGCGCGATCGGGAAAGACACTTTCGGCATTCCATTTGTATTTCGCCGGAATTTCGGCGCGGTCAAGCGGCATCGCCATGATAAAGTCTCCTTTAAAGAACCGACGTACATCACAACTATGCACCGCCATTCAAAAAAGTTCAAATGGCTTGCATCACCTTCAGGAATCGACTGACAAAGGCATTAACGCAAAGACGCAAGGGCGCAAAGACGCAAAGCAGGATAAACGCTCTTTGCGGCTTCGTGCCTTTGCGTTGATGGTTTTCAGTTTCACTTTGCAGCTATCGGGTACAAGAACGCCCCCGGAAAATCGTCGCCGACTTTTTTCTGTTTTCCCGTCCATG
>CALBRY010000585.1 GCA_937927665.1 uncultured Chloroflexota bacterium | reverse complement strand
AACTTTATCGAAATGCGAGTGCCAGAACTGGCGGGGTAAATCATGGATATTCAACGCGCAATCGATATTCTCAGCCGTTTTGGACATTTACAAGCGGACGAGTCAGAAGCCGTGATGAATCAAATCATGGCGGGCGGTGCGACCGACGCGCAGATCGCCGCTTATTTGATGGCACTGCGGATGAAGGGCGAAACTCAGGATGAGCTTTTGGGCAGTGCGCGGGCGATGCGCGCCAATGCGCACCGCGTCCCGACGAATGCTGATGGCAATCTGCTTGATACGTGTGGCACGGGCGGCGACAAAAGCGGGACGTATAACATCAGCACGACAGTCGCGTTTATCGCTGCCGGGGCAGGGGTCAAGGTCGCTAAACACGGCAACCGCGCCGCAAGCAGCAAATGCGGTAGTGCTGACGTACTGGCGGAATTAGGCGTAAATCTCAACCTCACACCGGAGCAGGTAGGCGAATGTGTCGATAACGTCGGGATCGGGTTTTTGTTCGCACCCAAGCTCCACCCGGCGATGAAGTACGCGATCGGCGTGCGGCGTGAATTGGCGGTTCGCACGATCTTCAACATCCTCGGACCGCTCACCAATCCGGCAGGGGCGCGCCGTCAGTTGATGGGTGTATTTGCGGGCGATCTCACGAGCTTTCTCGCCCATGTGTTAGGCGAACTGGGCGCGGTGCGTGCGCTTGTTGTCAGCGGGTACGGCAATCTTGATGAACTCACCACAACCGGACCGAATACGATCGCCCATTACGAAAATGGCAAGGTGCGCCAATACGAACTCCTGCCGCAAGATCTCGGTTTCCGTGGGGCAACGATCAGCGAACTGCTGGGCGGTGATGCGCCGGTGAACGCGGCAATTTTGCGCGGTGTGTTAAGCGGCGAAATTCAAGACGCCAAGCGGGATGTCGCGCTGCTTAATGCGGGCGCGGCGCTGGTAGCAGGCGGCTGCTGCGAAACCATTGAAAACGGAATCAAGGCGGCGACCGAAGTTATCGACAGCGGGGCGGCAGTTGCCAAACTGGATCAACTCATCGCCTACACCCAGAAATTCGTATCGTAGTTTTGTCTCTTGGTTTTTGTGTCGTGGCTGTCGAAGGGTGCATAGGTGTTCAAGCGAACCGATACAATTCTCGACCGGATACTCGCTAAAAAGGTTGAAGAAGTGACCGCGCTGGATGCGGTATCGCTCAAACGGGATGCGTTTGCTGCGCCGCCGCTGCGTGATTTCGCCGGAGCGCTTCACCGTGAAACCGTCGCCTTGATTGCGGAAGTCAAGCACGCATCACCGAGCAAAGGCGTCTTAATCGACCCGTTCGATCCGGTAGCGCTGGCGCTCGCCTATGCCGAAAATGGCGCGGCGGCGATCAGTGTATTGACGGATCAAGAATTCTTTCAAGGCAGCTTGGCGGATTTGCGCGCGGTACGGGCGGCGGTCAATGTGCCGCTTCTACGAAAAGACTTCACAATTGACGAACGCCAGATTTACGAGGCGCGCACAGCAGGCGCGGATGCGATCCTCTTGATTGCGGCGGCGCTCGAAGATGCACGCCTTATCGATCTGCACGCGGCGGCAGTCGGCTTAGGGTTGTCGGCATTGGTCGAAGTCCACGACGAAGCCGAACTCGACCGCGCATTAACCATCGGGGCGCGGTTGATTGGTGTCAACAACCGCGATCTAAAGTCCTTCCGCGAGGATGTCACGACGACGGAGCGGTTAGCGGCGCGTGTTCCGGCGGGGATCACGCTGGTGGCAGAAAGCGCCATTCGGACAGCGGCGGACATCCGGCGGATGGGCGCTGCGGGAGCGTCGGCGGTGCTTATTGGCGAAGGTCTCGTAAAGGCGCATAATATCCCGCAAACAGTTCGGGAATTTAGCTGCCAGCGGCGCATGTAGGAATATCATGACCCTCGTCAAGATTTGCGGTATTACCACATTCGAAGATGCGTTGTTCGCCGCCGAGGCGGGCGCACATATGCTCGGCTTGAATTTCTTCAAGAAGAGTCCGCGCTATCTTTCGCCATCGGATGCGCGAACCCTTGCGCTTGATCTTCGGGCGAAGCTCGGTACACGCGCACCGCTTCTGATCGGCGTATTCGTAAATGAGGTTGTGGGGCGCATTTCAGTGACGATGGAAGAAGTGGGGCTGAATTTCGCGCAGTTGAGCGGCGATGAAAGCGTTGAAATGCTCCGGGAACTGCGCGGAATCGGTTTCAAAGCAATTCGCCCGCGCAGTCAGTCCGAAGCAGTGATGGATGTTGATTATTACGGATCAGCGCAGGTTGACCCGCGTATTCCGTCACTGCTGCTAGATGCTCACAGCGCGGTGCTTTACGGCGGCACAGGCGAACGCGCCGATGTCGAAATCGCATTGGCGCTCAAAGAAAAAACACCGCGCTTGATGCTTGCGGGCGGTTTGAATCCCGAAAACGTAGGCGAAGCTGTCAAAGCGGCGCGCCCGTGGGGAGTCGATGTCGCCAGCGGTGTCGAAAGCGAAGCGGGTAAGAAAGACGCGGGCAAAGTGCGCGCATTCATCGATGCGGTGGAAGCGGCAGACGCGGGCTAACGGGTTTGAACAAGTAGAAAAGAATACGGGACATGACGGCTCAAGCACCCGAACCGAGAGCGGACGATTATATCAAAACGGGTACGGCAAACGTCCCGGATGAACGTGGCTATTTTGGCAAGTTTGGCGGGCGCTTTGTGCCGGAAACGCTCATGCCCGCGCTCGATGAATTGACAAGCGCCTATTACGAAGCGATGGCGGATTCCGCGTTTCAGGCGCGGTTAGCGCACCTTCAGCGCACCTTCACCGGGCGTCCTACACCGATCACCTACGCGGAGCGGTTGAGCAAAGCATTAGGCGGCGCGCAAATCTATCTAAAGCGTGAAGACTTGGCGCATACCGGCGCGCACAAGATCAATAAC
>CALBRY010000584.1 GCA_937927665.1 uncultured Chloroflexota bacterium | reverse complement strand
TCAGTATACGGTTCGCTCGCCGCCTCGTTCGTCAGCATCATAGCGACATTCCAGCGCGCCAGTAATCCGCTGCTGCTCATCCACGCGCCCGCGATATCGGGATAACCATCCGGCGGGTGCCAGCCGTAAGGTGGTTGCGCGAGATCATACAGCGCTTCTTCCATACGCCAGAACGGGAGTTCCGTCCCGGTGGATCGCAGCGCGCCGATGAAAAAGTCGAGCGGGCGGCGCAGTTTTTGCCCTGCCGCCGCTTGAAATTCCTGCGAGGTGAAAATGTGGCGCAGGACGGGCGCGATCTCGCCGTCGTGGTCAATGAATTGCATCGCCGCGCTGTCAACCAGACTTTGCGGCGGCGTATCGCTGACAAAGCGGATGCACAGCTTGGTTGCGATAAAGCGCGCCGTCGCCGGATGATCCGCCAGAATGCCCAGTACGTGCAAACCGTCCTCGATACCGCGCCCTGCCGGGAGGGTATGACCCAGAATCAGTTTTTCGTCCGTATCATGCACATCCGGATCGAAGTAGAAACCATCCTCCGTCCCATCGTGGATCGTCCAGCCTGTGAAGGCGCGTGCAACAGCTTTGACATCATCCTCTGTATAACCGCCATCCACGCCGAGCGTGTGCAGTTCGAGCAGTTCGCGGGCGTAATTCTCGTTCGGGTGTTCCGCCACATTGAGATAATTGTCGAGATAGTAGAGCATGGACGGACTGCGCGCCACGCCGAGCGCCATCGTGCGGAAGTTGCCGAGCGCGTTGCGCCGGATGACATCGCGATGCAGGATGATCAGGTCGCCGTTGTTGTCGCCTTCGCTGACGTTAAAGTGATCCGTCCAGAATTCGACCATGCGCTCATAAAGCTGGCGGCGGCTGTAAACCGCTCTCAATACCATGCCTTCGATCAGTGCGATATAGGCGCGGTAATCGTCATTCGATAGGCTGGTCAAAGCACGCCGATCCATGTTCAGGATCGGAATCCATGCAAGCCGGGCGTCCATGTCGGCGTCGTCGATGTCTGCGGGGTTTAGCTGTTCGTCGAGGTACGCCTCATAGCCGATGGTGCGCGCGCGTTCCAGCGCATCGGGGCGCACACTATAGGCGAGGCGGTTGAGTAAGTGCAAAATCGGGTCAGCGGGGGCATTCTGAGCGGCGGGCATTCTCCACGCGCCGGTACCGGGGTTGATTCCAATGGCAAGCGCGCCTGCAGCCGCGCTGCTCAGCTTCAAGAAATTGCGTCGCGATAAGGTCATGCCTCATTCCTCTGTATGTCGTCAACGCCACCTTTAACTATACGGGGTTCTGTGCAAAGTACAGGCGGACTCCTCTCCTAATTTGTGATTGGGGGAGCTGAAGCGGATGATTCGTTTACACGCGGTTATCGTTACTTGAGCGTCAGTTCAGCCGCAATGCCGAAATGATCAGACGGATATAAAGTTGGATCGTTTTTTGCTGGCGTTGTTCCGACCAACTCTGCGCTGATCACGTTCAAAAATGCTGGATCGAAGAAAACATAATCGATCGCCATCGGAGGATACAACTCACCGCTGTTGGTGACTAAAGGCGTTGGAAATGTGAACGGTTCTGATCCGTGAACGGTCAAATATGCCGACTGCAAGACCTTAACAGCATGCTGAATCGTCTCACTATGCGGTTGTGCGTTCAAATCCCCGACGATCACCCAGCGATCTTCGCGATGCGTCTTCGCGAGTGCTGCGATCCACGCCAGTATTGCCCGCATTTGCGGCGCTCGTATGCTTTCATCTTCTTCGGGAAGATGGTGTAAATGCGTGTTGATAAGATTGAGCGGCTGTCCATCCCAGATCACGCGGATACGCTGTGCGACGCGGTTGCCTCCCGGTAGATCGATCGCATCCACCTCGACGGCGGGCAGTTTCGTCAGGATAGCGATCCCTTCATAAAGTCGTTCGTCGCCCCCTTTGGGCTGCACATGAACGGCGTAGGGTTGCCCCCCGATCGCCGCATTCAGATCATGAGCGATCTCGTGTGCCTGACGGATCGGAATCGCCACTTCCTGAAAAGCAATCAGATCAGCATTTTGTTCGCTCAGGGCTTGCACGATCAACGATCGCCGTTCTGTCCAGCGATCTGCATCATGCCTCAAATTGAATGTCACAATTTTCATAATCTGAACCATCCGTCCGCGCGGAGCAATCCACAAGGCGGGATTATATCCTTCACACGGCTGATCGCCCATCCGCCTTAGGGTAAACGCATCAAAACCAAGAGAACAAAAAAAGCATAACGCGAAGAGACTCACCTTGCAGATGCGTCTTTGCGTTGACTCTTTTTGCTCCTGCTTACTCCTTTTGAGGCGTTTGCCCTACCATCCGCTTCATGAACACAAGCAAAACAAGTGTCAGCAGATGCCGATACTTGTTTTGACTGCGTCATGGTTGATTACAGGATTTACTGGTTGTAGCCCGTAATCTCGCCAATCCACGCGATAAACGCTTCGGGGTCTTCATCCGCGCCGTGTCCAGCATCCCAATAGAGGAGAGCATTCACATCCAAACCTTGATTCCCTAAGCTCGTCGCCAGATCGGCGAGGACGGGAAGCGCGGTATCGGTGTCGCTGCTGCCTTGGCGAATCCACCAATACTGAGCGATGTCACTGCCGCCCTGTGTGATGAAATACATCGGGTTCATCAGATTCACCACTGCTTGCAGATCGGGGTCAATCGTCGCCGTCGAATCGCCGCTGCTTTGCTGTAGGCTGAAGTCGGTAAAGTTCCGCGCGTTGATCGTCTCCGTACCGAACAGAATATTCTCAGCGGAAGACAATTCGAAGTTATCAAACGCCGGAGAGCCTTTGCTTCTGCCGATATGCGCGACATAGGCTTCAAAAGTGAAGCTGGCGGAACTATCAGCCCATGTGATCCATGAGTTCTCTGTCAGATATGCACTGCGCTCTTCTTCTGATAAGGCAAGCAGATAAGCATTTGCCGACGGGATCAGATACGTCTGCACCAGATAATCCCCATAGGTGTCTGCCGTGAGGGGTGTACCATCTGCGTCTTGTAGATTTAGCGCCGCCAGATATTCCGCGAAGGAAGCCGCCAACTGCTGCGAAACAGCCTGATCGACCAGTGAGCCGTTCCGCGCCGTGGTTCCGAATTCCCACTCATAAGCGATATCGGCATGATCGAGATCGGTGATCGGGCAGTAGTCAGCGCTGGCAAAAATGCTGTCGTCCTCATCAGCAGCGCCGAGTGCCGCTAGATAGACATCGTACTCGTCACTGTTACCGGATGCGCCGAGAAGTGCGGAAAGTGCGCCGCCCGCGCTGGTACCTCTTGAGATGATCCAATCGGCATTGCCGGGCATGATTTCATCATTGTGGCGGATGTAGCGAACAGCAGCCTTCAAATCGACGATTGCCGCCGGAGCCTTACCATAGTACGTGCCGTCATCTGCTTGATTATCACGACCACGAACGCCGGGCACGACCACCACATAACCCGCCGCCAGTGCCAGATCGGATGTGCCGCTGACACCGCTGTCATTACCCGCCGCCCCGCCCATACCGCGCGGAGCGCCGCCGCCCGTTAAACCGCCGATAGGCGCACCAACACCCGCGCCGCCCTCCGCGTTATTCACGGACATATAGCCGCCCACGTTGATGACGAACAGCATCGGTGCATTCGTGGCATCCACTGCTTCACCATTAATGCTCACAGGCACTTTGACATCTAGGCTTTGATAATCGACATCGACAGGGTTGGCGACATATGGGAGATGCTCATAAAGGCGATACGTGACTTCTACATCGCCATTGGATGTCGTAACGGTGACGGTTTCTTCAGTATAGGTATCCACCGGAAACAGCAGCGGATCTTCCTGAGCGGATACTGCACTTACACTTAGGATTAGGAGGATTGCCCCGAAGAGCAAGCTTTTTGAAAAACGCATGGTCAACCTTTCTGTTCAAAACACTCAACAGAACTCACGATACCCGATTCAGAAAGTTGAAATCTAAAGTGAAGCCAAAGAATCCTTAAATCAGCTTAAATTCGCTGCATCCCGTTGTGTTTTCGCCGGATAATGACAGTGATCAAATGAACTACCTGAAAACGAGCGTGGATATGGCAACGATTGTCGTCATTGAGGACGATCCTCTAATTTCCCTTCCCTTAACCGAAGCACTCCATAACTATGGGTATACGGTATTCGCCGCTGCCAATGGCAAAAGCGGATTGGAAGCCGTTCTCGCCCGTCACCCGGATATTGTGATCCTCGATATCTTGCTGCCCGAAATGGACAGGTGGGAAGTCTGCAAAGCAGTTCGTCGTACCAGTGTCGTCCCAATTTTGATGTTGAGTTCACTGAATGAAGAAGTCGATCGCATCATGGGTTTAGAGTTGGGCGCGGACGATTACTTGACCAAGCCTTTTAGCACGCGTGAGTTGATCGCGCACATCAAAGCACTGCTGCGCCGCGTCGAGTTTGGCTCTCCCAAAAATCAACCCCACCTGTTGGAATTTGACGGCATTCGTATCGATCTCGGTCGGCGCATCGTGACCAAAAATGGACGAGAAATCACGTTGAGGTACAAGGCGTTTGAACTCCTCGCGCTGCTGGCGGAACACGCGGGTGAAGTCGTCAGCCGCGCCGAAATCTTTGACAAAGTGTGGGGCACAGACTGGATCGGAGACACACGCACACTCGAAGTCCATGTCCGTTGGCTGCGTGAACAATTGGAGGATGATCCGAGTCAGCCCCATCTTATTCAAACAGCCCGCAGCGCAGGCTATCGCTTTGTCGGCAGCCCGAAATCATGAGCATTCGTACACGCTTGCTTCTGATCAATATCGGCTTGTTGGCAGCCGCCTTTGTGGGGATGTCGTTGTTCGCAGGGGCGCAGATCACCGCCGGGATGCGTGTCGATTATGAGCAGCGTTTGCTGAGTGAGATCAAGCTGATCGCGCAGGGAATCGCGTCAGCGGCGGCAGCATTTGCCCGTGATGAAAGCGACGATCAAGCATTAGCTGATGCATTCGCTCCCTACGAAGCGCAGTTAGGAGGATCGCTTCGTCTGTACTTCACCGGGCGCTCGATTGAACAATATACGGGGGAAAACACTGCGCGTAATCGTTTGCCCCATCCCGAACCACCAGAAATCGAAGCCGCGATCACGGCGCAGCCCATTATCAGCCAGCGGGTAGGGATTGATGGCACCGTGCGCTTGTTCACCGCAGCATCTATTTTCAACGAGGGTCAAACCATCGGGTTAGTGCAGTTGAGTGTCCCCACGAGCGCACTGCAAGCGCTGATCATGCAGCGCTGGGTGACTCTGGCAGTTGGCATGATCGCGCTGACGGTGTGCGCCGCGCTGTTGGTTTGGAGAATCGCTCACCGCATGCTGCGTTCGCTTCGCCAGCTCAAGGACTCTGCGGCGCGTTTTGCTCAAGGAGACTTAAAGCATCGTATCATCTCGCCATCCTCTGACGAAATCGGTGCTGTGGCGCATGCTTTCAATGCGATGGCAGCACGCATCCAATCCATGCTGGAAGCACAGCACACCTTCGCCAGCAATACTTCGCATGAGTTTCGTACCCCACTCACGACGATTCAACTCCGCACAGAGGCGCTGAAACGATCCCCGGCACTCGCTCAAGACACCGCAGCACTCAAATATCTTGACGAGATTGATTCGGAAATCGCGCGGTTGACCAGTATGGTGCAGGGGCTAACCCTGCTTGCACGACTTGACGCGGATCGGGTGGAACTGGGACGTGACGAGGTGGATATCGTGCGTTTTGCTTCGGCATTGCGTAATCAAATGCTCCCCCAAGCGGAAGCGAAAGGCATTACCCTATCGCTGACGGCTCCGCAGGAAGCAATTCACGTTCATGTCAATCTGACTCATCTCACTGTGGTATTCCGCAATCTGCTCGATAATGCAATCAAATACACCCCCGGCGGCGGCATGGTGCATTGGTCGCTCACTTACGAAAACAACAGCATGATTCATACCCTCACCGATACCGGAATCGGCATTGCGCCCGAATATCTGCCGCATGTTTTCGAACGCTTTTACCGCGCTGACCGTGCCCGTTTGCGCGATGTGCCCGGTTCAGGTTTAGGGTTATCCATCGTGGCGGCGATTCTTCAAGCATATAACAGTGATATTCAGATCAGCAGCCCCGGCGTCAATCAAGGAACAACCGTAACAGTTTGCTGGTGTGTACAGCCCCACTTCCCCGGAAACCAGATTGGTTAGTCACTATCGAAGCGAAGGCGCATACTGATCCATAATATGGCAGTGTTTTAGATGATCTCTGCCTGAGGAGTTTTACGTGATCACGTTTTCTGTTGATGCAAACAGTTCGGGAAATCCATTTCCACACTACTGGGAATTGTGTATAGGAAGCTGCCATGCGGTGATGGGTTTGCGTTCTGATTGGCGTGAGCAGCTCGAAAAAAGTCACCGGGAGCTTGGCTTCCAGTATGTGCGCTTTCATGGTTTGCTGGATGACGCAATGAATGTTTGCGCCCGTAACCATAACCCCGCAGAGGGTCAGAGCGCACTGCGTTATTCCTTCTTCAATATCGATTCGATTTTTGACTTTCTGTTGAAAATCGGCATGAAGCCATTTATTGAGCTTGGGTTTATGCCCTCAGAGCTTGCATCTGGGACGCAGTCCTGCTTCTATTACAAAGCTAATGTGACTCCTCCAGCAGATTACAACGCGTGGGAAGCCTTAATCAAAGCCCTGACCGAGCATCTAGTGGATCGGTATGGCTTGGAAGAAGTGCGAACTTGGTTTTTTGAAGTCTGGAATGAGCCGAATCTCAGTTATTTCTGGGGAGGCAGTCAAGAAGACTATTTCAGACTATACGAGCATTCCGCACGCGCTATCAAAAGTGTAGATAATCAACTGCGGGTTGGCGGTCCGGCAACATCGGTCAATTCTTGGATTCCTGAAATGCTGGCATTTTGTCGCAATGCGGGCGTCCCGATTGATTTTGTCTCGACGCATCACTACCCCACCGATGATCCCCTGTGGAACACCAACATGACGCTCGAAGAATTCGCCAAAGACTTCGCGCACGAGACGGGCATATATGAGCGCGGCGTTCTCCGTAAGATGACTGCCCGCTCCAGAAGGCAAGCCGGAGACTTACCGCTCTACTACACCGAATGGAACACCTCCGCGATGATCCCTGACGACATTCACGACGAGGCATACTCCGCCGCGCTGGTTGCGAAAACGATCGCCGATAATGACGGGCTGGTTGAAGGCTATTCCTTCTGGACATTCTCGGATTTATTCGAAGAGCCGGGGCAGTATTCCACACCGTTTCATGGCGGCTTTGGACTGCAAAACATCCACGGTATCCCGAAACCCACCTACCGCATCTTCGAAATGCTGCACGCATTAGGCGATCAGAGAATCACCGTCAGCGGCGGTGAAGTAGGGGCATCCGTCGAAGTGCTGGCGGTACGCGATGGTGCGACGCTGACCATGATGGCGTACAACCACAACATCCCCGAAGCGGAGATTAAAACCGAGGCGGTTTCAATCGCCTTGAAAGGTGTTTCGCCGCACACGCCCGTTTCGATTGCCAGAGTTGATCACGAAAACGCAAATCCGAAACAGAAGTGGATCGACTTGGGCAGTCCTGAATATCCAACCCCTGCCCAGCTTGCAGAAATCGCGCAGGCATCACTGCCCACCGTTCAAGAAGCGCATCTGGAAACCACCGAAGATGGCGCGTCTGTTCTCAATTTCTCACTTCCTCCACATGGCGTTGTTTCAATCACGCTCAACTTGGCAGCGCATTAGCTGATGGTCAAACATTTGGCACGGAACATCAAGTCGGGGTGCTTGATGTTCCGTGCCGTGTCCACCCACCAAGTCGTCGAGACGGTGCTTCAAGCATCCCGAAGGTGACATTTCACCTCACCACCGCCAAGTGCACATGTCCGAATTCGGGGAGGGGAGACGAGCGAAGCGAGTGGGGGAGGGGTGCTTTTCTGGCGTTACCTCTGCTTTGCTCAAAACTATCCCCCTTCCAGCCGACTTGCTTGACTTAAGCGAACAAAGGTTCTATTATAAGGTCAACATCGCGCGTATAGGGGGGATCCATATGAGTGAAGTCCGTGTTCTCGTTGGCACACGTAAAGGCGCGTTTATTCTGCGTTCGAATGAACAGCGCAAAGAATGGACGGTCGAAGGTCCGCATTTTCCCGGCTGGGAGATTTATCACATCACCGGCACGCCTTCCGATCCCAATCGTTTATATGCGTCGCAGTCAGGTGACTGGTTTGGTCAGGTCATCCAACGATCCGATGATGCCGGAAAAACATGGGAAGCCGTCGGGAATGAGTTCACATACATTGGCATCCCCGGAACGCACCAATGGTATGACGGCACGCAGCATCCTTGGGAATTTAAGCGCGTCTGGCATCTCGAACCCTCGCCAACGAATCCCGATTCCGTTTACGCGGGTGTTGAAGACGCCGCCTTATTTCACTCGAATGATGGCGGCAGAACATGGAGTGAGCTCCCCGGTTTGCGCGAAGCGAAAGGAAATCTGTGCCAGCCCGGCGCTGGCGGCATGTGCCTCCATACCATCGTCTTGAATCCCGATGTTGCGAAAC
>CALBRY010000583.1 GCA_937927665.1 uncultured Chloroflexota bacterium | reverse complement strand
TTGACAGGGATCAGGGATGCTGTTAGGATATATCGGAAATCAACGATACGATCATATGACGAATCAACCGGCGATATCTCAAGAGTTATTGGATTTTGTGAAGTCGATCGCCAGCGAATCACGGATGGGAATTCTGCTGCTGTTTCTGGATGGGCAGGAGCGCACCGTGAACGAGATTACGGAAGCGATTGGTTTGGGACAGCCCACCACATCCGAGCATCTGGCGGTGATGAAACGTTCCGGGGTTCTCACTTCCGAAAAGCGCGGTAAAGAGGTCTATTACCGCCCAGATCGGGTGCGGATTGCTCAATGTCTTGAAGTATTGAGCCAGATTTTGAAACAATGTTGTATCGCGTGATTCTCTTTTTTTTAGCGCAACATATCGTTAAATCGCAATACGACAATATGACAAACACGAGGAATCCTATGCAGCCCAAGATGGTAGAAGCGACCCACCGGGAAGCCGAAGTACAGTCCTATTACACATGGCGTGCATCCAACTACGACGCCGGAACGGGCTTTGAAGCCGAACATCACCTAGAAGCCATCCGACTGGCGAACATTCAAGCAGGGCAGCGCGTCCTTGAAGTCGCGTGTGGTACGGGACGGGCGACTGTTGATCTTGCCCGGGCAGTTGGTTCTGCGGGGCGGGTTGATGCGCTCGATTTGACCGAGGCAATGCTGGAGCAGTCGCGCGCCAAGATCGAGAAGTCAGGGTTGAGCAGTCGGGTGGAATTCAAACAAGGAAATGCGAAAGCACTGCCTTATCCAGATGCCAGCTTTGATGTGCTCTACAACGGCTATATGTTCGATCTGATTCCGTTAGACGGCTTCTCGCCTATCCTGAAGGAATTTGAACGGGTGCTAAAACCCGGTGGGATGCTCGTTTTGGTGAACATGAGCAAACCGGACGCGCGCAAGACCGTTTTTGAACGGGTTTATGAGCGAGGCTGGGCTGTGATGCCGTGCCGCCCGGTATTGATGAGTCCTTATGTGGAAAACGCCGGGTTCACCGCTGTGCAGAGGCTTTACCGCCCCAGTCGAGGGCTGATTGTCTCTCAACTATGGGGACAAGAAATTGTACTGGCTCGTAAAAACTCATAACCATTGTCTTTAGACAA
>CALBRY010000582.1 GCA_937927665.1 uncultured Chloroflexota bacterium | reverse complement strand
GGTCGCTGGGCAGCCGATCTCGTTTGTGTATGACCTGTCCGAGTCGCAGATTCCCCAACGTCCGCTGATCCGCGATGAAGCGCGGGTCGCGCCGATGCCGATTGAATATGCTGCCGATCAGGTTATCCACGAGCGCTTGGGACTCATCGATGAGGATGAGATCGACGATGGGATTGTGATGAGGGGTGGTGCAGAGCGCAAGCTCAGCTTGATCAACGAGAAGGCGGGATATGCTGGCGGTGGCGAACGGAGAGCCAGACTCAGCCAAGCGGCGCAAAGCATCGCGGATGCTGCACCCGCGCAAGCCGCCGCGAAAGAAGCAGGGGAGTTTTTCGAATATCGCGTGCAAACGCCCGTCACCGTCAAGCGCGGCGAGTCGGCGCTGGTGCCGCTGTTTAATGCGGCGGTCAAGCCGGAGCGCGAACTCCTGTTCAATCAGCGCAAACTGCAAAATCACCCGGTCGCGGCGCTGCGCCTGAAAAATACCAGCGGCTTCACACTTGAACGCGGTCCGGTCACGGTCGCGGTTGAAGGCGACTACAAAGGCGAAGCGATCATCGCCTTCACGAAAGATGGCGACGATTTGTATGTGCCGTATGCGGTCGAATTGGGCGTGAAGATCAAGCCGGACGAGAAGACCGAAACCCAAGAGATTGGCTTCGTCCTCCACAAAAAGCTGCTTTTCTTCCAGCAGTATCAAACGACGGTCGTTACGTACATGATCGAAAATACGCTTAAACAGCCTGTCACGATCTTGATCGAACGCGGTGTTGTCCCGGACGTGAAGCCGTTCGACTCGCCTGAGCCGGAGGTCGAAACCGCCGACGAACGCCGCTGGAAAGTGACGGTCGGTGCAAAGATGCGCCGCTCTTACGTGATCAAAGAACGCAAGGTGATCGGCAGCACCTACAGCTTTACCAGTTTGTCGATGCAGATACTGGCGGATTTCTTGGATAAGCATTATCTGGATCAGGCGTTGTTCGGTGCAATCAAGCCGATTGTCGAACGCTACGAGGCGGCGCGGAATGCACGAGCGGAGATCAACACGCTGCAAAATGAGAAGAAAACGATCGCCACGCGTCAGGAGCAGATTCGCGCGAATCTCGCCGCGCTTCAGCCTGTAGGCGAAGAAGGCAAACTGCGAATGCGCACCCTGAAGCAGCTTGAAGCGAGCGAGGATCGCTTGGCGGCGAATGACGCCCGCGAAGCCGAATTGAATCAGTTGATCGTCACCAAAGAAGCGGAAGCGAGTAAGCTGATCGAGGCGCTGCCGAAAGGGGAGGGAGCGTAATCAATCTTCACTCCACCCCTCTCTAACCCAAGGTTGGAGAGGGGTGGAATCCTTATATGCCGCCTAGCTGGATATCGGGTGGGATGACCGTGCGCTCGATGACGATTTCGCCGCTTGTGCCCTCTGCGCTGACTGTAACCGGCGCTTCGAATTCCACCCGTTCGATCAAACACAGCGATTTGTTGACCGACTCGCAATAATACAGGCGCATTTCGCCGCGCAGTACCCCTTCGCCCTCATGCAAAGTGACAGGCAGGCGCACTTCCAATCCATCAATCGCTTGCGCGCGATCCGCTTCGGCGATCTCAATCACTGCACCGTCACTGCTCCAATCCACGCGTGACATCGCTTCCTCGTTGCGCTCGTAGCCTTCCGGCAGCACAAGCCGCAGCACAATCTCGCCCGCACCCGCCGCCACCGTCTGCGGATCAAGTATCTGGGCGGTATCATCGATCGGGTTGCCGCCGATCACCACGAGTTCATCTGCGATTTGCAGCGCTTCCGGGTTGGGAAATGTCAGCGTCGTGACGGTACCTGCTGCCAGATCGATTACACGAATCACGTTATTGTTGGTATCCGCAACGAACAAGCGATTACCTGCCAGCGACAAGCCGCCCGGCTCATCGAACTCTGCTGAATCCAGTGCGCCGTCAGCGTACCCGCCGGGGCTCCCCGATCCGCTCAGGGTTGTGATCGTACCAGTCGCAGGATCAAGCCGCTTGATCGTGCTGTTGTAGGTGTCGGCAACATACAGATCACCGGATGCGCCGCCCGTCACTGCCAGCGGGTGCTGCAAGCGCGATACGCCCGCCACGCCGTCGATATTTCCGAAATCGAACAGGTTGTTGTCAAGCGTTCCCGCCAGCGTTACCAGTTGATCCGCCGCGATATTCGCCGCTCGCACCGTGCTCGATTCGCTGTCCGCGAAATACAGCACGCCTTCGCGGAAAAACAAGCCGCTCGGCTGTGCGAGATCAGAATCGATCAGGGTGCGATTGACCAGTGCTTCGCGTCCACTGCCGATTGCCGGGGTGATCGTGCCGTTTACCACATCCAGCGTCCAGATTTGATGAATGCCCGCCATCGCCACATAAAGCGTATCGCCGTCGCCGAAGGTCACATCCCATGGGCTGCTGATCGCCGTCGTCAGCGCGGGCTGCGCTGCTCCGAGCACATAGCGGGTATAGGCTTGTTCGCCCGTTCCGGCGATCGTCGTAACGGTTCGCTCGGTAAAGTCGATGCGGCGTACGGCGTGATTTTCCGTATCCGCCACGTACAAGGAATCGCCGCGCAGTGCCATCCCGTGCGGTTTGTTAAACTGTGCCGCGTCGTATGTCCCATCGCTGAAACCGCGTGTTCCCGTGCCAATTACATCCAACACTTGATACGTATCCAGCGCCGCGACGATGATCCGGTGATGGTTGCTGTCTGCAATAAACAGGCGATTTGATGCCTCATCCGCAAGTACTTTGCCGGGAAAAGCAAGCAACCCGCCGATCACGTTTGCGCCTTCCAACGCCAGCGCCAGCGGTTCGCGGTTGAGTTCGCCCACCGAGTCGAAATACTCCACCATGCCGCCGATCACGCGGTCGAACGCCTCGAACGGAATTTCGCCCGCTTGCCTCGCTAATAAATTGCCGCGCGGGTCGATCAGCACGAACGAGGGCCATGCCTGTACACCGTATGTCTCCCATACGCGAAAACTACTATCGTTGATCACCGGATGGCGCAGTTCGTAACGCTGCACGATCTGGCGCAGATTTTCGGTTTCGCTTTCGTTCTCAAATTTGGCGGAATGCACACCGATCACCGCCAGCGCGTCACCGTAGCGTTCCTCCAGACGTTCCAGAGTCGGGATCATGTGGATGCAGTTGATGCATCCGTACGTCCAGAAGTCCAACAGCACAACTTTTCCGCGCAAATCCTGGATGGAGAGCGGCGCGGACACGTTGATCCAATCGAGATTAGGCGGAAATTCCGGCGCGGGTAAGTCGGCGCGACCGACAAACTCATTTGGCACAGGATCACCTTCTTGAGCGGATACGAACAGGGGGACGAGCAGTATCCAGAGTAAAAACAGCTTGATTAAACGCATCACATATGCCTTGCCACCGTATGTTTGACGTGCAGTGACTAGAGTATAGTGCATGATCCGCTTATCTTAGGGCGCTGCACAGCCTACCTCTCAGGATAAACTCATTGGCTTATCCTGCTTCTTAACAAGCGCTGTTCGGTTGAACAGCGTTTTTTATTGGGATATACTCTGCGATGGTGTGTGAGCGAACAAGGAAAAAGGACGAAACCTGTGATTGACTCGCTAGTTCGCCTGCTAAAGCGTATTGGAAATGATCTCGCCAAGGGGCGAAACCTCGAGGCGTATATTGCCACGATCGCCGGTATTATCCTGATCATTGTCGATCTGATCGGCGATGTGGAACAGGGCTTACAACTCACCATCATTATTTTCACACTCACGATTCTGGTGTTTCGTTCAACACGCCCGGAAGATTTGGTCGATCTGGATAAAGTGCTGCTCGACCGTCAGGCATATGGCAGATACAGCGATTTTATCGCCGGGGCGCGTGTGTTGTGGGTGTACGGACCGTCATCGATCAACGTGCTGCGCGATGGTTCGTTCAAGGATGTGCTTGAACGCGGCGGAAGCGTCCGCTTTATTATTCAGAATCCCCGCGAAACGCATTCGATGAATCAACTTAAACAGCAGTTGGATCAGGAATACAACTTGTCGAACGACTTAGATATGTCGATTGATCTGCTGCGCCGTACCAAACAAAAATATCCAAAATTGGATTACCGGCTCCTGAATCGCAGCCCCGGTTTCAGCACCTCTATCGTTGATCCTGATGGGCGTAATGGGCATCTCGTGATCGAATATTTCGGATACCAGAACGAAGCGATTAATTCGCGGATGCACATCGAAATCGCGCGCACGCAAACCGCTTTTTGGTTCGAATACTGGCAGCGCCAATATGAACTCATGTGGGAAGGCGGCTTAACGGACGAGCAGGTTTTCGGCAATACGGGCGATTCTATCTCTGGAAAGTGATGCAAGCAGACACGATGGCGCTGCGGTGAAACGAATCCTTCTTTTTCTGCTTCTGCTTGCGGCGCTGAGCATTTCAGGATTTCAAACGCCGGGGGATGGCTATATCCGCGCCCCGCGTTTAGGAATCACATTTATCAACACGGGCAATCAACCGAACGCCGCCGAGCGCTACCAAAACGGTTTGCTGCTCGGCGCAGGTTGGACGCGTTACCCCTTTTATTGGAACAGCTTAGAGACTTCACCCGGTGGTTGGAACTGGGCTTCGTATGATCCACAGGTGATCAACGATGTTCATTATGGGCTTCGCATCAACGCGATCTTGCTCGGCATACCCGGTTTTCGGAACGACGGCGGCGCGCCACAGGGACTCTATGCTCCGGTGTTCTCCGATGGCACGGATATTCCCGGCGCGGGCAAGTCGATCAACCCGGCGAATCCATTCGCGGTGTATGCCGCCCAAGTGGTCAGCCGCTACAAACCCGGCGGCACGCTTGCCTCACAGATGGGGTGGGGTGCGGGTGTCGGGATCAGTGTATGGGAAATTTGGAACGAACCCGATCTCGGCATGTTCTGGTCAGGTGGCGTTGAGAATTATGCCCGGATGCTCAAAGTCGGTTATCTCGCTGTCCATGCCGCCGATCCCTATGCTCAGGTGATGTTCGCGGGACTGGCGTTTAACAACCCCGATCAACTCAATTGGCTGGATCGCACCCTCGCGGAATTGGCGCAAGACCCACAGGCAGGCGCGTACAACTGGTATTTCGATATTGCTGCCGTCCACGCCTACAGCAGTTCGCTCCGCAGCGGCGTGATGGTGCGCCGCATCCGTGAAACGCTGGCGCGCTACGGACTCACCCGCCCGATCTGGCTCAACGAAAGCGGTGTTCCCGTGTGGGATGATTATCCCGGTCCAACATGGACAGGATCAAACCCTCCGGCGCGCTTGTATCGCGGCACGATGATCCAACAAGCGGCGTATGTGATTCAGAGTGCGGCGTATGCGTGGGCAAACGGCGCAGAGGTTGTGTTTATCCACCAGCTTTATGATGACTGCGGCAACCAACCGGGCGGGACGGATTTTGCGCCCAACAGCGGAAATGCCGGGGATGCGTTTGGTTTGTTCCGCAATACACGCGGCTACTCGTGCTTTTCGCAGCACCCGCAGCCGGGTTCGCCGCGCCCCGCCGCGACTTCTTACCGGCTGCTCGCGCAGAGTTTCGGGACGGGTACATTCGCCAACGGTCAGATCGTGAACCTGAATAATCGCGGCGTGTTGATCAGCTTTGATCGGCTGTCCCCCGGTAATCCCTCGGTCGTTGATGCGCGTATCTACGTCTTATGGAGTCGTACCGGCGATTGGGTGAACGCGCAAATTCCGGCAAGCGGCGGATCAGCCGTTTTATACACGATGGATAATCAAGATTTCGTGATCAGCCCGACCGAAGGCGTTTATACGATCGGGCTTCAGCCTGCTTCGCCGCCGGGCTATCCCTCCCTGAGCCGCGAGGAACTTGGACAGATCGGCGCGCCACCGTACATCATGATCGAGACTGTGTGGAGCGGCACAACCCCGATTGATCCCGCACTGGCACATCTGGAAGGCGAACAGCCTGTGATTTTAGGCGGCTCACTGCCCGCGACCGAGGAGAGCGGCGGCACAGGCGAACAGCCGATCTTGGGGACGCTGCCGCCGCCGATGACAATTGAGCCGACAATCGCGCCGACGCTGATTCCAACCATCGATCCGGCGCTTGATACGATGCCGCCGCAGCCGTTTGTGCAGCCTCTTCCCTCAATTAGTGCTGCCCCATTTCCGGTGACATGGGGCGCGACAGATGACAGCGGTATCGCGTCGTATGTCGTGTGGGTGCGGATTGATGGCGGTGAATGGCAGGTTTGGCTGGAAACCGCCGATACCACAGCGGCATACCCCGGCGAACCGGGGCATACCTACGAGTTTGCGGTGTGGGCGCAAGATTTGGGCGGAAACTGGTCGCAAAATTTGACGGTTGAACCGATGGCTGCGACTCGTGTTGAGTGAACGACTTTAAGCCGGGTTGTACGCGTGTGCGCGTGCGGTTCGCAAGCTCATGACAACGATCGCCAGCGCCCACACCATCACCAAAATCGACATCACCATGGCGACTGTTCCACCATCTACGGCTGATGCCGTGCCGAAGTCAAATAAGCCGTGCCATAACCCAACCGCGAGCAAACTCTTGGTACGCGTGTAAATCCAACCGAGCACGATTGCACCGGGGGTGATGGTCACAATGAAGAATGGAAAGCTCGCCAAGCCCATCGCCATATAGGTATCTTTGTAGAAGAAGAACGGGATATGCCAGAATGCCCAGATCACACCGATCAGGAGGACGGTGAAAAGGAAGCCGCGTTTTCCCTCGATGTTCTCCTGAGCATATCCTCGCCAACCGATTTCCTCACCGAAACCGAACGAGAAAACCCACAGCAGCATGGCTGCCGGAATGCCAATATTGCCCAGATAATCGACATAACCGAGTTGGCTTAAGTCGGGCATTGTTCCGCTTGCGAGCCAGCTTACGAGAACGGCGACGGCAAGCATGAGCAAGGGGGCGACGACCGCATAGAGCCAACCTTGCAGCCCGATCCGGAATTGCACAAGCCGCATGATGAGGGAACGAACTCCGGCACGACCCTGTGTCAGTGCAACTCCGAGCGAGGCTGAGATGGCAGGACCCCATGCAACCAAATAATGCAGCCAATCGGGCAGATCGATCAAACCGTTGTGGCGCGCGATCATCAAGCCAGCGAGAAGCCACGAGAACGCAAAGGCGAAAACGAAATAGGCAGCGGTGGGATGACGTTTTACAATACTCATGGCAATACCTTAATACACTCAGGTTTATATACACTTGGTTGCATATTAAACTGGTGTGATACACTCCGTATTGTGGATCGTGTCATGACTAGAGGTGATGAATGTCACTCCCGCATGCAATTCTTGGATTTCTTCAGGTCATGCCCATGACGGGCTATGACCTAAAAACACAAGCATTTGACCGCACCGTCGCGCATTTTTGGGGCGCGGTGCAGCAGCAGATTTATCGTGAATTGGAAAAGATGGAATCGGTGGGGTGGGTGGAATGTGAAGTGATCCAGCAGACGGATAAACCGCCGCGCAAGGTCTACCGCCCGACTGCCGCCGGACGCGCCGAATTCGATGCATGGCTGAAGCAGAGCCAGACGCCGCCGCAGCACCGCGAAGCATTTTTGATACAACTCTTTTTTGCGGCACAGCTTACGGATGAGGAAATTCGGATAATGCTGCTGGATCAGCGTGAGGCTCATCAAGCGCGAAAAGCAGAACTAGAGAAAATCGTGATGCCACCACCCGCTGATGCTTATGAGAAGCGCAAACAAGCGTTGATCGGGCTGACGCTCGATCTAGGGCTGCGTTTGGAGCAGATGTATATCGAGTGGCTGACCGATGCATTGGAAACGGTCAGCCAGTTACCGAGCGGGTGAGTGCGTTTATTCGGTCAGCTTGACATAGATTTGTGTATCACGCAGCCCGCCATCCATTGTGCGCCCATCTTTGTGGAGTGTCGCCTCAAGCACGTATCCGGCGCGCAGTGCAACAGCGGAACTACGATAATTACGCGCATCGCAGCGAATTTCCATGCGGATGGCGCTTAGGTCGCGAATACACCAGTTGGTAAGGGTGTGCACGGCTTCGGTCATGTAGCCGAATCCGCTGCATTGTGTCCGTATCCAATAGCCAAGCTCAAATTTGGGTACATCCCAATCGATATGATGGAGTGAAATGATTCCGCATAAACTGCCTTCTGGCTTGAAGATCAAATAAGAGAGTTCTTCGCGGGTGCGGTGGCGGGCGGCGGCTTCGCGGATGTGTGTCTCGGATTCCGCAATTGAGGGACGATTCCGCGCCCAAGGCATCCATTGATTGAGCGCGGTAAACGTCTCGTGTACCGCCTCGTTGACCATCACACCATCGCCCATACGCGGCGTACGTAAAATCAGCCGCTCGGTGACGTGCTCATCAGGAATATTCCGTAACCGGGGTGGATCACTGAAAACCATTTGTTTCCCTTCAAATTTTCCGTTACTATACGCGCATCGCTTCACTTCTTCAACTCACCAAGAAAGGGAATAAGCGCATGATTCTTGATGCGTGCCTTAATCGCGCTGATTAGCGCTTTTGGGATCGGTATTTCCGTCGCTGCGCCGGTTGGTCCGATCGGCGTCCTCGTTGTTCAGCGCGTGATTGCACGCGGTCGCCTTGCCGGACTCCTCACAGGTTTAGGTGTCGCTAGTGCCGATGGATTTTATGCGATTATCGCTGCGTTCGGCTTATCCGCGCTCTCCACTTTCCTGATTAGTATACAAACTCCTGTCCGCTTGATCGGCGGCTTGTTCCTGCTGTATCTGGGGATCAAGACGCTCCGTTCACGTCCGGCAGAACAGGCGGCTGTCACCAGCGGGGGCGGCGCTTCGGATTATCTTTCCGCGCTGGCACTGACGATCACGAACCCGATGACGATCCTGATGTTCGCAGGCATTTTCGCCGGAGCGGGATTGAGTGCTCAACCCGACTGCGCGCCTTTTGTCGTGCTGGGGGTATTTAGCGGATCGATCGCATGGTGGCTATTCCTGACGACGCTCGTCTCACTGCTGCGAGGGCGCTTTAACGCCCAGTGGATGCTGTGGGTGAACCGGATCAGCGGCGCGGTGATCCTTGTGTTCGCGGTGCTGTCGCTGTCCGGGCTGATCACGGGCTAACAGACAATTTGTACGAAGACAACCAGCCTTTTTTGGTCATGGTGTACAATTCACTTGAGTTCCCATGACTGAAAAAGGATTCCACATGATTATCGGCATTCCAAAAGAAGTTAAAGACAATGAGTATCGGGTCGCGCTACCGCCGGGGGGAGTGCGCGAACTGATCAAGCATGGGCATACGGTGCATGTTCAGTCCAAGGCGGGGGCGGGCAGTGGTTTCACCGATGACGAATATTCGCAAGCCGGAGCGGTTGTGCTGCCTTCTGCTGAAGAAGTGTGGTCAACTGCGGGTATGGTGATCAAGGTTAAAGAACCACAGCCCGCCGAGTACCCATTTTTGAGAGACGATTTGATTCTGTTCACTTATCTGCATCTTGCGGCGGATGAAAGCCTGACTCAAGCGCTGCTGAAAAGCGGCGTGATCGGGCTTGCTTATGAGACGGTCGAAGACAGCGAAGGGCGTTTGCCGCTACTTCAGCCGATGAGCGAAGTTGCGGGGCGCATGGCAACCCAGATCGCCGCGTTTTATATGCAGAAGCCGGAAGGCGGACGCGGGATTTTGATGGGCGGGATTTCTGGTGTTCGTCCGGCGCATGTGGCGATTTTGGGTGCGGGAACGGTCGGCGCGAATGCGGCGCAGATCGCGCTAGGAATGGGCGCTCAGGTGACGCTGCTGGATGTGAATACCGAGCGCTTGCGTTATCTCGATGATGTGCTGCACGGTCGCTTGACGACGCTGCACAGCAACGAAGCGAATGTGATCGAAACGATCAAGAGCGCTGATGCTGTAATCGGCGCGGTGCTGGTGACGGGGGCGCGTGCGCCGCGTTTGATCACCCGCCCGATGTTGAGCCAGATGCCGCGCGGGAGTGTGATCGTTGATGTGGCGGTCGATCAAGGTGGGTGCGTTGAGACGACACATGCGACCACGCACAGCGATCCAACGTATGTTGTCGATGGTGTGCTGCATTATGGCGTTGCGAATATGCCCGGTGCTGTGCCGCGTACCTCGAGTTTTGGCTTAAGCAATCAAACGCTTCGCTATATTTTGCGGGTGGCTGATCTGGGGTGGCGTGATGCGATTGAGCGTGACCCCGGTTTCGCTAAGGGCTTAAATGTGATGGGTGGGCGGATCACACATCCGGCGGTTGCGGAGACTTTTAGTCTACCGTTTGAACCTGTGATGTAGAGCAAAAAAGCCATTTCACCACAGAAGGCGCAGAATGACCCTTTTCTCTGCGCCTTCTGCAGTGCTGTTACAGAATCGTGGCGATCTTCGCGGCGGCGGCGATCCCCAACTTACGATGTTCTTCAACCTCCCAGTGAATGCCGTCAATCGTGCTGGAAGTGACAACATCCCCCGCGTTCATGTAATCGACACCGTATAACGACGCGATCCGCTCATAGTGCGGCGCGAGTTGGTGCGATTTTTCGAAGCCGCCTTCAAACATTTCGACAAACGGCGTGCCTTCGAGCGGCGCGAACGGCGGCGGGCAGATCAAGAGGATATGCGGCGCACTGCCATCGACGCCCATATCTGTTTTCAATGCTGCGCCAATCAGCACACCTGCCCCGGCGGCGACATCCTGCGGCGGCAGTGAAAAGCGCTTCTTCAAGTCATTTGTTCCCAACAGGATCACAAGCAGATCAACCGGACGGTGACTGTGTAAACACGGGAGTAGATAACTTAAGCCGTTTTTGCTGCCCTGAAGCGCGCCTTCGATGGGATCATCGTGTACGGTTGTGCGTCCGCCGCATCCTTCTTCGATGACGGTGTAATCGCTCCCCAATTGATCCGCACACACGCCGCCCCATCGCTCGTGACGTGCGAAGCGCCGCTCTCCTTTTGGATTCGCCCCATGCGTGTTCGAATCACCAAACAGGAGAATAGTTTTCATCGTCGATCCTCTTCCCGTATCCGTTCCTGATAGAATTTTTCCCACTCGTCCCAAAAATCGCGGCGTCCGCGCATGACAACCCCCGGATAGACCGGGGCAAGCTGCGGAACTTCGACAGGCGGCAGGTCTTCGAGCGCTTTACGCACGAAAAAGACCATTTCGCCAACCTGTAACGCCGCGTCGAGCCTGCTGCTGATCATGGCGAAGGCGAACAGAAGCGCGATCAAGATGACGCGGAGCGCGATTGCCCACTCCACATAGATCACGATCGACGCGAAAAAGGCAGGAATCGCCAGCGCGTAAAGCCCGTAGATCGGCGAAGCGTGATAATGCAGCCTGACGAACGTCATCTGATCATCGCCGGTAAATGTTCCCGTCACCGTAGCGGCAATTCGGGAGCGGCGGCGGCGTCCATTGCGGCGTGTCATCGTCGCTGTGGTTAAGCTGAAGCCTGCCGCACGCGGCTGGATCGCATAACGTCGTCCTTCTGCGAAAACATCCCGCAGATGCAGTCGATTCTGGCTTGGCTGCGAAGCCGTGATCAACGTCTGGTAGCAGGTCGCTGCCGATGCCGCTACGACAATCCCGACCGGGGGATGAAGCTGCAATAATCCAGTGAGTGCGCGTCGTGCGCGCCGTATCCCTTGAACGATCATTCCAATCCACGCATCCCCTAAGCCTATATGGTTGATTATAGCGAGTGCTTCTCGTGCGTGGATCGACACTTATGCAATGGTTGAGAATTTGACTATAAGCGTAATGTCATTAGGCTGACAGACGTAGGGTGATCATCGCACCGCCGTAAGACATGCGGAGCATCCGCGCCGCGTTCGTCTCTGTTACAATGAGGGCGTATATACCCCTAAAGTCAGCGGAGCATGGCAGCATGTCCGAACACGAACATGATCACGAGCCGTCCTTCAGTGATGAAGAGACGTCAGATATTCAGCCCGTCAGCGATAATCCTGTGCCATCGATCCCGGAACTGCCGGAATCAGCGCCGGATGTCGATATTCATCAGCAGCAGACGCTCCCGTACAGCACGGGGGTGACACCTCCACCGCATGACCCGAAGAAAACGCTACCGGGAAGCGGCGGACTTGATCCTAACCCGGATTTTACCGAGGAAGCGCGGAATCGTCCGCCGCGTTCACCTGCGACCACGCAGCCGAATGATCCCGGTTACACCGTGCCGCACATCGTCCCGTTTGAGCATACGCTCGTGCATGTGCCGGGTGAGGAGGAGAATCGATCCTCCGCGCCGCCGGATCGCAAAGCGGCGCAGTTTCAGCAGAGCTATCGATCCGCTCCGCCGAAGCCTGCCGCTCATGTGCCACCGCCGCCGAACGTGACACAGCCCGGTCAGTATCCAACGCAGCCGGGGAGCTACCCCACACAGCCGAACGTTTATCCATCTGTGCCGCCGATGATGGGCGTGCCTGCCAATACGTATCCGCCTGTTGCTGCGCGTCCGCGCCGTATTTTGGGCTGTTCGCCGGGATGCTTGGCGGTTTTCGCGGGCGTGTTTGTGACGTTTTGCGGCGGCTTGACGCTGATCGTGCTGCTGCTTTCGGCAACGCTCGGGGCGCGGCTGGAAGAACAACTGAACTCACAGGTTGCGCGCGTTGAGGATTACGACAACTTCGAAAGCACTTTCTTCTATGACCGCAACGGGAGCTTGTTGTATGAAGCCTTCACCGAGGGGCGGCGGACGAATGTGCAGTATGAGGACTTCCCGCAAGACCTGATCAATGCGACGATCGCTATTGAAGATGATACCTTCTTCACCAACCCCGGTTTTGAAGTTCAGGCGACGACGCGCGCGTTTCTCCAGTATGTGGGCATCGATCAAGGTTCGAGCGGCGGGAGTACGATCACGCAGCAGCTTGTCCGTAATGTGTTGTTTGACGTCGAATATCGCTCGGAGCGGAGTATTCAGCGCAAGGTTGAGGAGATCATCCTCGCGTATTTGCTTTCTCAAC
>CALBRY010000581.1 GCA_937927665.1 uncultured Chloroflexota bacterium | reverse complement strand
TTGACAGCTGATCGGGTGTATAACCTGCCTGTTCCCGCGAATATGCACCTAGCGCTGGTTACGCCCCACGTCGAAGTGGCGACCGCGTTGGCACGGGCGGCGCTTCCGGCGGAAATTTCGCTCAAGCAGATGGTCAGCCAAACGGCGGGGGTCGCTGAACTCATCCATGCCATCTATACGGGTGATCTCGGACATCTGGCGGCAGCAATGGAACGTGATCGCGTCATCGAACCCGCCCGTGAACACCTGATGCCGTTCATGCGCAATGTACGCGCAACCGCAAAACGCACAGGCGCATTAGGCATGGTGATCAGCGGCGCAGGTCCTACGTTGATGGCGTTGTGTGACTCACAATCGACCGCCGAAGCCGTTGCATCTGCGATGAAAGCGGTTTATGAAATGGAAGGGATCGGTGCGACGGCGCAAGCCTCGATGGTCGCTCCTGACGGGGCGCGTGTTGTGCGAATCGAGCGTGGATAACGGCTTGTGAAATCGTTGACAAAGGCGCGGGCGATCCTTATACTCCGCAAGCGCCTTTTTGGAAAGAGGTCTATTAATGGCAGCGCGTGTGAAAAATTACATCGGCGGCGAATGGGTCGCGGCTCTCTCCGGTGAGGTGTTCCCGTCATACAATCCCGCGGACGAGTCATTGTTGGCGGAAGCCGCGAAAAGCGCCGCCGCTGACGTGGACGCAGCGGTGAAAGCCGCCAAGACCGCTTATAACGAGTGGCGGCTTGTTCCCGCGCCGCGCCGGGGCGAAGTTTTGTACCGTGTCGCGGAATTGTTGCAGACGCGCAAAGAAGACCTTGCGCGGGTGATGACTCAGGAGATGGGCAAAGTCCTGAGCGAAGCGCGTGGCGATGTGCAAGAAGCCATCGACATGGCATATTACATGGGCGGCGAAGGGCGGCGCATGCTTGGCTATACCGCACCCGTCGAAATGCCTGAAAAGTTTGGCATGGCGATTCGCGACTCGGCGGGCGTCATCGGGCTGATCACGCCGTGGAATTTCCCGGTTGCCGTACCGAGTTGGAATATTCTTCCGGCGCTCGTCGCGGGGAATACGCTCGTCTGGAAACCGAGCGAAGACACGCCGCTCACAGCGGCTGAATTCGTCAAGGTGTTTATCGAAGCTGGTGTTCCGGCGGGGGTGTTTAACCTCGTCCTCGGCACAGGTGAAGCAGGCGCGGCACTGGTTGAACACCCCGATGTGCGCGTGATCTCCTTCACAGGATCGACCGACACCGGATTGAAGGTTTACTCCAGCGCGGCACAGCGCGGCAAAAAAGTCTGCCTCGAAATGGGCGGCAAAAATGCGATCATCGTGATGGATGACGCGAATCTTGATTTAGCGATCAAGGCGATCACATGGAGCGCTTACGGTACGACCGGGCAGCGCTGCACCGCGACCAGCCGTTTGATCGTTCACAGCGCCGTCAAGAATCAACTGATCGAAGCGTTGGTCGAACAAGCACGCGCGCTCAAGGTGGGCAGCGGCTTGGAAGACGGTATTCAGGTTGGTCCGCTCGTCAACGAGAAAGCACGTGCGAAGGTCGAAAAGTATGTCGAAATCGGGCGGAGCGAAGGCGCACGCTTGATGGTCGGCGGCGAACGCGGCTCACTCACGCGCGGCTTCTTCTATCAGCCGACGTTGTTTGCCGATGTCGCGCCGGGTATGCGAATCGCCCGCGAGGAGATTTTTGGACCTGTCCTGTCAATGATCGAAGTAGGTTCGCTGGAACAGGCGATCGAAGTCAATAACAGCGTCGTGTTCGGGCTTTCAAGCAGCATCTTCACCGAAAATGTGAATGCAGCGTTCCGCGCCATTCGTGATCTGACCACTGGTATTGTGTACATCAATCACGGAACGACCGGAGCAGAAATTCAATTCCCGTTCGGTGGAACACGCGGCACGGGGAACGGATTGCGCGAAGCAGGGCAGTCCGCGCTCGATAGCTTTACCGAATGGAAGTCGGTTTATATCGATTACAGCGGACGCTTACAGCGTGCCCAAATCGATAACCGCGAATAGGTAAATGTCGTCTAAATAAGCGAGACGCCGATTGCCAAAAATGGCACAAACTGCGGTAAAATGGTGGAATGAGCGCCAATTTGTTTGCCAATCGGCTTTACTGGGAATCCACCTTCGAGATTGTTTTGAGCTTGATGGCGGCTTATCCTTCAACAAATGTTGAATCGGTCGGGGAAGAGGAGCTGTTCAACCTGGTCATCTCCCTACCGAATTTTGCAGATGATCCGGATTTGGTCAACGAAGGAATCCTCAAGGATATTCTGCGTGAATGGTATGAAGAGGTAAATCCATGAGTGAACTTGATCTCCGTGAACTGCATACCACGGAATTCCCCATTCCGGCGGATATGCAGAATAACGTCGCCATCACCAGCCTAAGCCGCATTTACAACTGGAGCCGACGCTCCTCGATTTGGCCCATGCTCTTCGGGCTGGCGTGCTGCGCCATCGAGATGATCGCGACGGCGGCAGCCCGTTATGATACGGCGCGATTTGGCATGGAAGTGATGCGCGCTTCGCCGCGTCAATCCGACCTGATGATCGTCAGTGGTACGGTAACCAAGAAGATGGTCGTCCCGATCGTGCGTTTGTACAACCAGATGCCCGAACCGAAATACGTTCTGGCGATGGGTGCATGCGCTAGCGGCGGCGGACCCTTCAAAGAAGGTTACAACGTCGTCTCAGGCATTGACCAATATATTCCGGTGGATGTTTACGTCCCCGGTTGTCCCCCGACACCGCAAGCCCTTATTTATGGGCTAATTTCGCTTCAGCGCAAGATCGATGGACAATCGCTGGCGAATATGGACGATGTGCCATGGTACGGCGTCGGTCCGAGTGACCCCGTCCCGATCCCGATTCTGGGACCGGATATTATCGACCCACGCCAGATGGAATTAATCCGTCAGCAGGCAGAACGCACAGCAGGCGGAGCAGGCAAGGGTACGCGCGATCTTCCAGCGGCGGTCAGCAAGCCGCATGCTGTTCCCGCCGTCGAATCGGTGACAGCGAATGTGAATAACGAAGCGGGAGCGCCGCCCGCTGTTCCGGCGGTCGAAGCTCCGAAGGCAGAACCGGCGGCAGAACTTGACCCGGAGAAGGCTGCACGGATGGCGAAGCGTGAAGCGGCGTTGGCGCGCAAGCGTGCGGCGCAGGAGAAGGGTGAGAACTAAGCATCATGGTTGATCAAGCAATCCTTCCTGCTGCGCTCGATTCGGGCGATGTGCAGACCGCCATTAATCACCTAAAAGAGATGTTCCCCGGCAAGGTGCAGGATGACGCCCGTCAGGGATACAGCGGCGTGATCATCGACCGCACCGTGCTGGTTGATGCGGCGAATGCCATCCGCGACAAACTGGGGTTCAACTACCTGTCGAGCGTGACAGGGGTCGATTATCTCGGTTTTGGCGATCATCTTGAAGTTGTCTATCACGCCTACCGCATCACAGGCGGTCCGGCGTTGGTCTTTAAGGCGCAGACTCCGCGTGAAAACGCAGAAGTCCCGTCGCTCATTGAAGTCTACCCCGGCGCTGACCTGCAAGAGCGCGAAGCGTACGACCTGTTCGGCATTCGCTTCCATGGTCATCCCAATCTCAAGCGCATCCTGCTATGGGAAGGCTTCAGCGGTCATCCGCTCCGCAAGGACTGGAAAGAACCATATTTCGAACAGGAACACAAGCCGTTCGACAGCCGCTGGCCCGCTGGCTATGTGCGCCGCGCTGAAGAACTCACCGTGTTCGGCAAGAACGTTCAATATCCCGCCGATCTCGACCTCAGCCGCCTGAGCGATACGACCGAATCACAGTTGTACAGCGGCATGGGTTTGGGTGTCGATGTGCAGGACGAACTCACCGACGAAGGCATCAAAACCGACCGCCTCGTCGTCAACCTCGGACCGCATCACCCCAGCACGCACGGCGTGTTCCGCATGGTGGTTGAACTCAACGGTGAGACGGTTGAAAACCTCGAACCGGTCATGGGCTATCTGCACCGCAATCATGAACAAATCGGCGAACGCAACGCATGGAATCACAACATGCCGTTCACCGATCGGCTCGACTACATCAGCGGCATGAGCAATAACCTCGGTTATGCTCTCGCGGTTGAACAACTTCTCGCGCACGGCGCACGCTACCAACCGCCGACGTACCGCGCCGAAGTGATCCGCGTGTTGATGGTCGAACTGACCCGTATTGTCAATCACATGTGGGCGATTGGCTTCCTCCTCAATGACTTGGGCGCGTTCTTCACGCCGGCGCTGTATGCGATCTCCGAACGTGAACGCATCCTCGATTTCTTTGAGGCGACGGCTGGCAGCCGCATGATGCCGAACTACATGCGTTTTCAGGGTGTCGCAAAAGACATCCCCGAACGCATCCGCAGCACCGCCGTTCAACTGAACGACCGCGTGCGCGACTTCAACACGATGGATTACCTCACCGAGTTGATCAACGAGCGCATTCCGGGCGCAATTGACGAACTCGACCGCTATCTATCCGATAACGAGATCATCAAGGCGCGTACCATCGGCGTCGGTTATCTGCCGCGTGATATGGCGATTGGCTACAGTGCAGCCGGTCCCGTCCTGCGCGCCAGCGGCGTCCCCTATGACGTGCGCCGCGCTGATCCGTATAGCATCTACCCTGAACTCGATTTCGACGTTGCGGTACGGTATAACGGCGATATCTACGACCGTTATCTGATCCGCCTCGACGAAATGCGCGAAAGCGTTCGCATCCTCAAGCAGATTCTCCCGCGTTTGGAAGCGACAAAGGGCGAAAGCGTGTTCAGCGGCAACAAGGCGATCTACATGCCTCGCGTCCCACTTGGTGAAGCGTATGGGCGTGTCGAAAACCCGAAGGGTGAACTTGGCTTCTATGTGGTTTCGCAGGGTGATCCAAAAGGACCTCAGAACCCGTGGCGTTATCACGTTCGCGCACCAAGTTTCATCAATCTGACGCCGTTGGGTCAGATGTGTAAGGGTCACAAGGTGGCGGATATTGTCGCTATCCTCGGCAGCATCGATATCGTTCTGGGTGAGACTGACCGTTAGCGCCATGCCGTTCCGTAGGGAGTGACCCCGCTCGCTCCCTACACGGATGCAAAAGGAAAAAAAGATGTACGGAACGGGAATCCTCAAA
>CALBRY010000580.1 GCA_937927665.1 uncultured Chloroflexota bacterium | reverse complement strand
ATGAACGGCGATCGCTCGATCTGGTAATGTTTCAAGTTGACAAGTGCTTGCTCGAATATTTGTGCAACCAAATCGTCCGCCGTCGCAGCATCATCGACACGGTAGCGAACGTAGGTATAAATGCGTCCTACATAGGCATCGTACAAATCAGCGAAAGCCGATGGCTCCTTGAGTGCACGCGTAATCAACGCGGGTTCGTTTGGCAGTGCGGATGCCCCCTCTTGCATGAGTCCTCATCGCGTAAATGCATGATTGATATCTATGAAGTATTGGCAGTTGGGGAAAAAGTATTACAGGTTTGGTTGAAGCCGTTTGCGTAAGGCTTTGCTCGCGCGCACCGTGACTTGACGAAAACGACGGTTCGGTAGCAGACGATTGCTCCGGTGTTCAATCGTCTGCTGAATATCGGCATTTCGCGTGCCTAAAGGTGTCATGTACCAAAAGCAACAAAGGCGGAACCATGACACTCCCTACTCGTCGTGTGCGCGCGTGCGTGGAGGTATATATCTATTTGTTGTGCACTAAGTCGCGATGCCAACGCAACAGGGTGTCTGGTTTGAACAGCAGCAGAAAACTGCCCAAGGCGAGAGGGACGGTTCACGCTTCTGACGACGGCGAACAACGGCAAGGTGTTGGCGCAGAAACAGGATTTCAAGGTCTTTCTGATCGAGCGGTTGCCGATTTGTAGACATCACGATCACGCCCACCGATGACAGCATCGATGGCGCGGCTTACGATTTTGGCGCAGCCATCAGCGATACCGGGACGATCACCGACGATGATGTCGCAGGGATTATCATCACGCTGACGGGCGGTTCGACCGATGTCTTTGAAGCGGGCGGAACGGACTCGTTCACGATATAACTTACCAGCGCACCTGTTCAGCCTGTCAACATCCGCCTGCAGTATACCCCGACTGATTTCATCATCGTCGGCGATCCCGATGGCAGCGTTGACATCATGCTGGACGCCAACATGATGTCACAGCAGATTAACGTGCAGGCGGTCAATGAAAGTTGGGTTGAGGGAGTGGAAATCGGGGGGGATCTCACTCAACGTCACTTGATCACACAATGGGCGCTGTTTGTTTCAACAACTGCTGCACTCGTGTGAAATGCAGCCCTACATGAACGCCGATTTGCCGCAGACTCCACCCGTCAGCGCGTAGCTCGGTGATCATCACAACGGTTGCTCGGAATTCGATCACGCCCGGCGCAGTCATGACTGCTTGTTTCATTGCAGATACTCCTCTACAGATTGAAGTGAACTTTCACGCGCTTGGGGTCTTTCTCTGCAATTTCCAAGCCGCGCGCAAAGTCATCCAACGGGAGTTGATGCGAAATCAACGGCTCAACCTGCACCGCTCCGCTTTTGATCAAAGCGATGCTCTGCGGGAATGTGCGGTTCACGGCAAAACTACCGATGATCTTCAGATCGCGGCGGAACACTTCATAAGCGGGGAACTTGACATATGTCCCCACCGGCGTCACGCCAAATACCCACACTTTGCCGCGCGGCTTCACATAAGCGAAGGTGCTTTCCAGTACAGCAGGAACACCCGTCGCATCGACCACGATTTCAAAGCCATCCGGCGCTAAAGCCTTGAGTTTCGACGCTTGCGAAGCATCCGCCACAACGACAGCGGAAGCTCCGAGCCGCTCTGCCATTTCCAGACGCCAAGGGACGACATCAGTCACGACAATTTGCGAAGCGCCCGCGCTTTTCAGGCTTTGCGCGACGAGTAAGCCCATCGGTCCTGCGCCGATCACGAGGGCGCTATCACCCGGTTGTACTTCAACCTGTTTGAGACCCCACACAACGCACGCCAGCGGCTCGATCAGCGCAGCGGCGGAATAGCTCATATCGCCAATGTGGAACACATTGCCTTCCGGGGCGACGACGTATTCCGCGAATCCGCCGTCGCGCGTGACACCGATTGCCCGCAGATCGCGGCATTGATTCGGCTCGTTGCGCTTGCAGTAATCGCATTTGTTGCACGGGATGTTCGGATCGGCAGTCACCCGATCCCCTACTTTAAAATTGGTAACGTTCGCACCCACAGCGACCACTTCACCGCTGAACTCATGACCGGGAATCAGTGGGTAAGTCGCTTCGTATTCGCCTTTGAAGATGTGTAAATCGGTGCCGCAAATGCCCGCCGCCCGAACTTGAATCAAGACATCATTTGCAGAAACGATGGGTTCGGGTGCATTGATCACGGTTGCGGAACCGGGTTTTAAGAGTTGGGCTGCTTTCATAGCGCATTATCCTTCATTAGATGGGTTACCAAGCGCAGTAACCACCGAACTCAACCGCTTTGGGGAACTTCGCCACATTCCTCGTTCTAGTGTCCAATCGGGATTTCGCCCTGCTGGTTGCACGCGCCTACGATTTGGAACGCGGTCAGCATCAGCGCCCCGACCTCATTCTAGTGGACACGATCACGATCAATCTGTTGGAACAAATACGTGTCGACGACATCCCGATTGTTATGTTGACCACCGCGCAGCATGTGGAGTCGTTCTGGGAAGGCGGTCACTTCGCGGTGTACCAACGCGATGGGTTGTTTCCCAGCGAAGTTCTTGGCAGCTTACGGTGTGTTGTTGATGTGCTAAAGGCGCGTTCTTTTCTCCCTGAAGGGACGGATCACCTTACACCGCAATGAGGTTACATGCGGACAGTAGCTGCCTGCCGCACCCATGTGAAATGCCCTACGCCGATTGCCGTTCCACAAGCACGCACTCGATTTTGTGCTGAACAGGGAGATCGTTGGTTTCCGAATCGGACGAAAGTAGATACTCGACTGCCCATCGCCCCATCTCATAATGCGGTAGTTGGACGCTGGTCAGTGCAGGATAAAGTCCTTCGGCAATCAAACGCTGGTTGTCAAACCCGATGACGGCAACATCCTCCGGGATGCGCAGCCCCAGCGACGTAACACCCGCATAGCAGCCCATTGCGGTGCGGTCATTGCCACAAAAAATCGCTGTCGGCGGGTTGGGCAAGGCAAGCAGAGCGCGCGTCAACTGCACGTTGTGGTTGGGAAGCTGATTCGTATACACGACGAGCGTGTCATCATAAGGAACTCCCCATTCTTCCAGCGCTTGACGGTAGCCCTTGAGCCTCCCCCTCGCTGCTGCGATCGGCGGCAGTCCGATGTGTGCGAACCGACCGAGGTTGATAAACCCAATGCGGCGGTGTCCTTTTTCGAGCATTTCGCGGGTCGCATTGTAGCCGCCAGAAACCTCGTCGGGCACAACCGAAGGCAGCGATGCATCCTCGATGTAGCAGTTTGCCAGTACGACCGGAATACGCGCGACTTGGAAAGGAAGTTCTACGCTGCGGTGGAACATCGCCGCGTACACGATTCCTTCGACGCGCCGCTCCTGAAGCATTTCGATAGATGACTGGGTGGCTTCGGCATCGTAACCTGCACTCACAACAAGGAGCATTTTTCCGACGTCACGAAGGGCTTCTTCTGCGCCTCGAATCAAATCGACCGCGTGCGGGGTCGTGATCACTTCATCGGTGACAAAACCGACGAGGTTCGAACTATCCGTACGCATATGGCGAGCGCTAAAACTGGGGCTGTATTGTAATTGTTCGATCACCGCTAGAACGCGCGCACGGGTTTCGTCACTGACCGACGGATGATTGTTGAGCACACGTGATACCGTTCCACGACCGACTTCTGCCAACCGTGCGATATCCTCAATGGTTGTTTTCTGTCCGTTCGATGGCGGCGTTTTCCGAACCAATAGGTTACTCCCTAAATCGTTTCAACCAATGACAATTGTAGGTTTGCAGCAATTTTTGCAAACCCCTTGCAATTTTTTGCAATCATGTTACAGTATATCCAATTCATGGGATCGATCCCAATCAATGAGCGGATGGTATAACCAATCTGCTTTCGGATCATCCCACAATAAAAAGTCTGATTTTGGGAACGATCCCAAAGTTATGGATGAACTTGATGCTAGGGCGTGAATCTTGTGGGGTTCACGCAGTAAAGATTAGGTTTGGGAACGATCCCAAAGTGCAGCAGTGCGGCTTGATTGAGAGACTCACGCATGATGGCAATGAATTCTTCAGCAGTGCGCGAACGTTTCAACGGTGATCATCACCGTCCCCGTTTTCATTTTCTCCCGCCATCCAACTGGATGAACGATCCTAACGGCGTCATCCAATGGAACGGACATTATCACCTGTTCTATCAATACAACCCGTTTGACTCCGTTTGGGGGAACATGCACTGGGGACATGCGGTCAGCGCTGATCTCGTCCACTGGCAAGACCTCCCCATCGCCGTTTCGCCTACACCCGGCGGACCGGATGAAACCGGTGTGTTTTCCGGCTGCGCGGTCGTCCATGACGGCGTGCCGACCATCGTTTATACGGGGGTAAGCGGCGAATGCTGTGATAACCAGACGCAAAACATCGCCATCAGCCGTGATCCCGATCTGATCTCGTGGGAAAAATACACGGGTAATCCCGTCCTCAGCGAAGTGCCGCCGATCACCGGACAGAAGCAAAACTTCCGCGATCCGTTTGTGTGGCGCGAATCCGACGGCTGGTACATGCTGGTCGCCTCGGAACTTCGGGGAACGGGCGGGGTACTGTTCCTGTACCGCTCCCAAAACCTGATCGATTGGGAATATCTCCACCCATTCATGACGGGCGATAAAGCGATCAACGGTGTGATCTGGGAGTGCCCTAACTTCTTCCCGATCGGGGACGAGTGGGTGCTGATCATCTCCGCGCACACGGGGCACGATACAGGCTGCGTATTCTATTTCATCGGCAGCTACGAAAATCACCACTTCACGCCGCGTCATGAAGGCGTGCTCGATTATGCTGCGATGTACGCGCCGCTGAGCATGCAGGATGATCAAGGGCGGCGGGTGCTGTTCGGGTGGATACGTGAAACACGCCCCCAGCACGAGATGCGTAAAGCCGGATGGTCAGGCGCGCAGTCGATCCCGCGCGTGCTTGGCGTGGATGCGAAGCACCGCTTAGTGATGCATCCCGTGCCAGAAATCGAAGGTATTCGCGGCGCACATCACCGTCCTTATGGTGAAGCGCAGCCGCTCGACTCTGAAATTACGCTGCCGGTAAGCGGCTTACATTTCGACATCACCGCCGAAGTCACGCTTGGCGTAGATGCGACGTGTACGCTTTCGGTCGCAGTTTCTGCGGATGGACGTGAGCGCACGGACATCATTTACGACGCGGCGCGGCAGTACTTGACCGTACAAACCCGTGTGCCAAGCGTCGGCGCAATGCAGATCACACAGGCGCGCAGCATCCCGCACACGCTGGATGCAGAAGAACCGCTCAGCTTGCGCGTTCTGCTCGACGGATCGGTGCTGGAAGTCATCGCCAACCAGCGCACCAGTTTGACACATCGCATGTATCCCACAACCGCTTCATCGAATGGGCTGCGCTTGGCGGGCAGCCGAGCGACACTGCGCGCCCTTGACCTGTGGGAAATGCCATCGATCTGGCAGTAATGCCGGTTTTTTTGATGGGTCCGTTTAGAAATGGATGTATTGAAAAGGACACCTAAATGCAGAACAAAATCCGTTTCGTTTTCGCCGTTCTGGCAGTGATGTTAGTGCTCGTGGGCGGAATCAGCGCTCAGGAGCCAACGACTCTTAGCATGTGGTATCACGGCGCGGGCAACGAAGTTGAACGCGGAATCCTCCTCGGCATTATTGAAGACTTCAATGCATCGCAGAGTGACTGGGTGATTTCCCTCGAAGAATTCCCGCAGATTTCCTACAATGAGTCGGTCACCGCGGCGGCGGTTGCAGGCAACCTGCCGGACATCATCGACGTTGACGGACCGGTTATGCCCGGTTGGGCATGGGCGGGCTATCTCGCTCCGCTGAGCTTGCCAGATGGCACGCTTGATAACTTCCTGCCCGGTTCGATTGGGGTCTGGAACGAACAGGTTTACTCGGTCGGGTTGTGGGATGCGGCAGTGGCGATTTTTGCGCGCCGCTCCGTCCTCGAAGCGAACAGCATCCGTATTCCCTCGCTCGAAGAACCGTGGACGGGTGAAGAATTCGATGCGGCACTCGTGACTCTTCAGGGCACAGGTGAATTTGAATATGCATTTGACCCCGGTATGGCATGGACGGGTGAATGGTATCCCTACGCCTTCTCGCCCCTGCTCCAGAGCTTCGGCGGTGACTTGATCGACCGCACCACCTACCTGACGGCTGAAAACGTGTTGAACGGTGAAGCAGCAGTCGCATGGGGTGAATGGTGGCAGAGCCTGTTCGCGCGTGGTCTTGCTCCGCTGACGCAGGACAGTGCGGATCGTGACACGGGCTTCATTGATGGTCGTTACGCCATTCAGTGGAACGGGAACTGGGCGGCACTCGGTGCGCTGGAAGCCTTCGGTGACGATCTGCTGTTCCTGCCCGCGCCTGACTTCGGCGGCGGTTCGACAATCGGCGCAGCATCATGGCAGTTCGGCGTATCCGCAGCCAGCGAACATCAGGACGGCGCAAATGCCTTTATCGCCTTCGCGCTTCAGGATGAATATCTCGCCGCGTTCTCGAATGGTATCGGCTTGATCCCGGCAACCTCCACCGCAGCGGCGATGACCGAAAACTATGCCCCCGGTGGTCCGCTCGAAGTCTTCTATGAACTGAGCTTGCAGCAGGCAGTTCTGCGCCCGCCGACGCCCGGTTACGCGAATATCGCGCTGGCGTTCGAAAAAGCGGCGGCGGACATCGCCAACGGCGCGGATGTTCAGGATTCGCTCGACGAAGCAGTTGATACGATTGATGCCGACATCGAAGCCAACGGTGGCTACGGTTTTGGCGGCTAATTGACCGTACTATGATCGGTGAAGCGGCAGATACTCGCCGCTTCACCGTTTATGCTGTAACTAGGGAGTCGATGCTGATGAGCAGCATACCTGCAACGAAGCGACTGACCGGCGTTAAGCAGCATGAAAACATTGTCGGCTGGCTGATGGCAGCCCCGGCGGTTGTGCTGCTCACCGTTTTTCTAATAATCCCTTTCTTGATGGCGTTCATCTTTTCTTTCACGAATCAGCGCTTGATTTCCCCAAATCCAACCGAATTCGTCGGGGTGCGCAACTTTACCGACCTGCTGACGATCCGCACGCTGACGATTGATCCGATTTTGGATGAAGCCGGGCAGCCCGTGCTTGACGACGCGGGCAATCTGACATACCCGCGCCTCCGCGAGTTCACACGCAACAATCCCGATTACCCTGAACTGGATGGACTTCAAGAACTGCTCTCGTGGAGTTCAGGCAGTCAGCGTGTGTTTTTACTGTCAAGCGATGTGGTATTCATCCGCGCACTGTTCAACACGATCATCTTTGTGCTGGTGATTGTGCCGTTTCAGGGCGGCTTGGCGTTGATCCTCGCGCTGCTCATCAATCAAAAATTGAGCGGAATCAACATCTTCCGCACGATTTACTTTATGCCCGTCGTGGTGTCGATGGTGGTGGTGGCGCTTTTGTGGCGCTTCATCTATGACGGTGATAACGGGCTGCTCAATACGCTGCTCGGCGTCCTTACGTTCGGCTCGTTTCAACCTGTAAATTGGCTTGGTGATCCGTCCACCGCTTTCCCCGCTTTGATGGTCATGTCGGCATGGCAGGGGGTGGGTTTTCATATGGTGATCTGGCTTGCGGGGCTGCAAAACATTCCCGAAACCCTGTATGAAGCCGCAGGACTCGACGGCGCGAACACATGGCAGAAGTTCCGCTTCGTGACATGGCCCGGTCTGCGCAGCACGATGATCTTTGTGCTGGTGATCATCACAATGCAGGCGTTTGGCTTGTTCACACAGGTGGACGTGATGACGCGCGGCGGTCCGCTCGATTCCACGCAGTCGATCATGTATCAGGCGGTGCAGCGCGGCTATCAAGCGCAGGATATTTCCGGCGGCTCTGCGATTTCGGTGATCTTCTTCTTGCTGGTCTTGTTCGTTTCCATGATTCAACGTTACCTGACGCGGGAGAAAGCAGCATGAGCGCGCAGCCCGTCCGCACCCGTCACCACAATTGGTATGTCCTCGGAAGCTACACGCTGCTGAGTATTCTCGCGTTCGTGTTCGTGTTTCCGATCGTGTTCATGGTCGTGTCGTCGCTCAAGCCCGATCTTCAGCTTTTGCGCGATACCGCATCGCTGAATGCGTTCCTGCCGATTGGCGACATTTCGCTCAACAATTACGCTGCCGCGTTTGATCGCGCGCCGATTGGCACGTTCATCTTCAATTCGGTGTTCGTGACTACGGTCACGGTGCTGATCGGCTTGGTGATCAACTCGATGGCGGCGTATTCGTTTGCGGTTTTGCGCTGGCGCGGTAAAAACACCGTGCTGTCGATCGTGATCGCCACGTTCATTATTCCGTTTGAAGCGATCGCGATTCCGCTGCTGCTGATCGTCAATTCACTGCCTTGGCTGGGTCCTGAAGGGCTGCAAATCGGCTGGCTGAATTCGCTCCATGTGCAGATCATCCCATTCCTTGTGAGCGCATTCCAGATTTTCTTGTTCTACCAATTCTTCCGTGATCTCCCGACCGAATTGGTCGAAGCGGCGCGCATCGACGGCGCAAGCCTATTCCAGATTTACTACCGCGTCATTGTGCCGATCTCCGGTCCGGTGTTTGCGACTGCTGCGATTTTGCGCTTCCTTGATATGTGGAATCAATATCTGTGGCCCTTGATGGTGGTTCAATCCGAACGCTACCGCCCGGTGATGGTAGGGCTTCAATACTTCTTCCAGCTTAATATTGCGTGGGGCGAGGTGATGGCATATCTATCGCTGGTGACAATCCCGGTGTTGATTCTGTATCTGTCGCTTCAGCGTGCCTTTATCACCAGCATCGCTACGACGGGGATCAAGGGCTAACATCACGAAACCGTGATGCAAAGGGCTGGATTCACGAAAAACCTTCATTACGTTTCAACAACTGTCGCACCCGCGTGAAATGCAACCCCATATGATCGCCGATCTGACGCAGACTCCGCCCTTCTGCGCGTAGGTCGGTGATCATCTGTTTCAATGCTTCCCCTCATCCCTGCTGGGCGTGTCCGCCGACCTGCTGCCCGATTTCTTTTGACAACGTAGACGTAGGTTTGGCGCTTCGCGGGAAAAGTCCTGATAGTGAAGAGTTTATACAGCTTTTTACATCCCTTCGTAATGAAGAATGTTACAATGAGCAGCAAGCTATAACTTATTTGGTTACGCTGGCGCTTGCTGCGGCGGGGACTTGGGCGAGTCTCTCCGCAGCAGGTGATCGCATATGGCGGTCAAGCCTGCCAAAGCTAAGAAAGGGTTCGTGCTGCTGCCGCGCCGCTCGATAATTAAGCGGCGTATTGCTTGGGGCGCGTGCTTTTGACACGCGAAAACGAGCGTTTGCCGAACATGCATTTGCCATACTCATGGTTCCAAATTTTGTTCACTCTATGGCATAGGTGCACACCGCGCTTGAAACTACAAGCGTGATCCATCGGAGACTACTATGAAAAACGCTCGTATGTTCGTTCGGCTGCTCGTCCTCATGGTCATGCTTGCGACCTTGACGAGCAGCGTATTCGCACAGGTTGCCAGAGGCGATATTGATGGCGACGGCGTAAGTGATCGCGTTGATCGATGCCCTACCGTACCGGGACCTGCCAGTAATAACGGGTGTCCACTGCCTGCGGAACCGATCCCTGATCGAGATCAGGACGGTGTAGCCGACTTTGTCGATGAATGTCCTGATGAACCGGGGACTGGCTTCACTGAAGGCTGTCCTACGGAAAGCACCCCATCAAGCTCAGAAAACGCACACATTCCTTGGCTGAGTTTTGAAACGTGTCTTGCTGCCAATCCCGGTCCGCTCAATGTCAACGTACGTTCGGCTCCCGGCAGTCTGCTGAATCCTTCTCCCGAAATTTTGACCCAACTGCTTCCCTTGGAACAGTTCGCGCCGCTGTATTCCGTCGTGGACGAGGACGGTATTCGCTGGTTTGCGGGCGCAGCCGAAGCGCTCCGCCTACCGATTGAGATCATCGGATGGGTATCGGATGCTGCCGTTGCCACAAATGGCATGTGCAATAATCTGCCCCCGCCTCCCGCGGGCGTTGCGATTGCACCCGAATTCGAAGTCACAGCGGAATGCGGGATTCCGCTCAGTTTTACGCTGACGAATATCGGCACCGATATGTCCGTGAACAATGCTAGTTACGACATCAGAGACGTGACCGACGATCAGCTCGTCTCTAGCGGCAACCTTCCGGTGATGGCTTCTGGCGACTCGGTGACGCTCGCGCTCACGACGGATGAGGATCCGTATCACAGCTATCAAGTGATCATCTGGTTGGGGAGTGAAGTGTTCGCCACGTTCGAGCCGACACCGTGTCAGTATCCCACGTTCACGGTGGAGCAGGTCTGCGGTTTGCCGCTCAGCTTCACGCTGACGGTGACGGGCGAGCTGTACGACTTCCAAACGGGCTACGATATCAAGGATGTGACCGACGATCAGATAGTCAGCGGCGGCGAACTTCCGGCGATGGTTTCAGGCGACTCGGTGACGCTCCCGCTCACGACGGATGAGGATCCGTATCACAGCTATCAAGTGATCATCTGGTTGGG
>CALBRY010000579.1 GCA_937927665.1 uncultured Chloroflexota bacterium | reverse complement strand
TCACGCCTGAATTAGCGCTGCCGCTGTTGATCGGCTCACTGACGCGCTAGAAAACGCAAGGACGCGAAGAGTCTCAAATCCCCTTCGCGTCCTTGCGTTATGTTTTTCTGTTCGTTACCAAGCGTATGCTTCAGGTGCAGTGCCGCCGGGTCCGGGGAAAATTTCATCGAGCGTCTTAAGCTGTTCCGCTGAAAACTTGATCGTCATCGCGTGCAGATTATCGTCAAGCTGTTCGGCGGTGCGCGGTCCAACGATCGGCGCGGTCACGGCGGGCTGTGCCAACAACCACGCAATCGCCACATCGGCGGGCTTTTCGCCCATCTCGCGGCAGAAATTCTCGTAGCGTTCGACCTGCGGGCGCGCCTTCTCAAGCGCTTTCTGCACGCCTTCGCCAGCGCGGCGACCCTGCGCTTGTTTTTCCAGCACGCCGCCGAGCAGCCCACCCGCCAGCGGACTCCACGGAATCAAGCCGAGTCCGTAATGCTGGCACGCCGGGATCACTTCGAGTTCGATCATGCGTGCATTCAGGTTATACAAGCTTTGTTCGCTGACCAAGCCCATAAAGTGACGCGCTTTCGCGGCTTCGTTCGCCAGCGCGATGTGCCAACCCGCGAAGTTGCTGCTGCCTACGTACAAGACCTTCCCCTGCTGCACGAGCGTTTCCATCGCCTGCCAAATTTCTTCCCACGGCGTGCGGCGGTCGATGTGGTGCATCTGGTACAGGTCGATGTAATCCGTTTGCAGACGTTTCAAACTCGCTTCACAGGCGCGGCGGATATGGAGTGCCGAAAGTTTGCTCTCATTCGCCCAATCGCCCATCTCGCCATACACTTTTGTGGCGATCACGACCTTTTCACGCCGTCCGCCGCCCTGTGCCCACCAGCGCCCGACGATTTGCTCGGTGACGCCTTCGCCCTTCTTCCAGCCGTACACGTTCGCCGTATCGAAGAAGTTAATGCCGACATCGAGCGCATGATCCATGATTGCGTAGCTGTCCGCTTCGGTTGTGTGCGGACCAAAATTCATCGTGCCGAGGCACAAACGACTGACCTTCAAACCGGTGCGACCAAGCTGTGTATAATCCATCAATCAATGTCCTTCTAACTCTGCGATTTTCTGCCGCTATTTTGACTCGGCTTGCGCGGTACGGCTATCGATTGGACATAGGCGTTAAATCCTTTCTCAACAAACAAGGGGGGCTGTTCCGTTGCGCTCAAAATGGGGTTTGAGCATACTCGCTTTGTTGATCGCCATCACCGGTCGTTCCGCCGCCGCGCAAGAACTCCCGTGGTGGACAGCCCGCTCTTGGTGTATGCCCGCATGCTAACGCATGGAGGATGTGACAGGCACAGGTGATGCGCTCTGGTGGCAGGTATGGGCGGGTGCGCGTCAATGACGGTTCGCGCCTGTTGATCACACCGCTCGAAAGTTTGCCGATGCTGCCGCCGCTCCCTTAACATTTCTCATGCGTGGTGTTTCGGTTTGGATTGCGCTTGCATCATGTGCATTTACCGACATAAACCGACATAAAAAGCCAAGCGGGGCGCGCATCACAACGCGCCCTCTGCTTCTCTACTAAACGGGCTGAAGCGTCCCCGCTTCGGTGCGCATCAGGAACAGATACCCGTCCTCAAGCGTCGGCTCGGCAAGTTGAGCATTCGGGTACGCGCTCACGTCGCCCATCACACGATACTGCACGCCGCTCGCCAACTGCACCGACGAGACGATTGTCAGGCGCTCATCGGGGCGGGTCGCACCGTTCTGGATCATCCACACATGACCCCGCGCGGCACGGATCAAGTCACTGGGCGCACCCCGGAAGACGACCGCGCCAGCCTTCATCACCGCCAGATCGTTACACGATTGGCTAATGTCCTCAACAATGTGCGTGGACAGGATGATCGTCCGGTCAATCGCCATATCGCTGAGCAGGTTGCGGAAGCGCACCCGTTCTTCGGGATCAAGCCCGGATGTCGGCTCGTCCACGATCAACAGTTTGGGATTGCCGAGGAGCGCTTGCGCGATCCCGATCCGCCGCTTCATCCCGCCGGAGTATGTCTTGAGGCGGCGCTTTGCCGCATCGGTCAGGTGAACTTTTCCGAGCAGGTCGTCAATTTGGCGGCGGCGTTCTTTCGCGTCGATAATCCCTTTCAGGATCGCCATGTAATCAAGAAATTCGTAGGCGTTCAAATTCGGGTACAAGCCGAGTTCTTGCGGCAGATAGCCGAGGATCGCCTTTGCGTCATGCCGTCCGGCGGCGGTTGCCAGATCATGCCCGAACACCCGCGCCGCGCCGTTTGATGGGCGAAGTAAGCCCGCCAGTATTCGCATCAGTGTGGTTTTGCCCGCGCCGTTGGGTCCCACCAAGCCGAACATCCCCGTCCCGATGGTGAGGTCGATTCCGCTGAGTGCCTTCACGCCGCCGCGATACGTCTTGGTCAATCCGTGTACTTCAATCATCGTTGGATGTTCCTTTCTTATCTATGCTGGTAAGGGTTAAGCATCGCGCACCCGTAGGATTGCCCACATGCCAACCCAGATGGCGATGAGCAGCAGAACATAAGGCATCAGCCCGGTGAGCACGCTCATCAACATGCCCGCCGCTGTCGCCTCATATGATTCATATGCGGGGGTTCCCGGCATGGGATATAAAAAGTTCATCATCGAAGTCATTGCCGCTGACCCCATAAACGTCCACAAAGCGAGCGGCAGCACCGCCAATCCGATAAACAGCGATGCCCGCCGCGATCGGGTCAGCCCGCCGAGCAGCACCGAGTACCCGCTCACAACGAATGTCAGCGGCAGGATCAGCACGATCCAATAGCGGATGTACAACCACGCATCGAGCGTCCGAAACTGTGTGCGCGCGAACACGAACAGGATGACCGCGGCGACTGCCATCACGCCGGCAAAGCCGAACCACACGCTCAACACCTTGCCCGCCAAGAATGCCGCTTTCGAAAGCGGCTTCGTCCAAATCAATTCCGTCATTTTGAAGCGCGCATCGAGCGGGATAATCTCCGTCAGGAGCGGCGGGATCGCCACTGCAAGCAGGATCAACCCCGGCATGTAGGTGAGTAAAAGATGCCATGTGTCGTGGATCATCGGAATATCTGCATCGGCTAACCAGCGTGGAAATTCGGTATCGTTCGGCAGCATATGATGGCTGTAGAGCAGTTCGCCGTTCGGTTGGCGATAGATCGTCGTTATTTGATTACCATCGATCTCTACATCGAGGATATCGCCGTTCGATGGCGTGGTGATCATGCCGCTGCCCAGGATGATCATGCCGGTGGTGAAGAACGCCGCGATCAAGATCAACATGCGCCGCCGGAACTGCATCAGCGCTTCGTAGCGGATCATCCCGCCAATTTGCAAAAGCACGAGATTCATCTTTCGTCCTTTCTCTTCCACTTATGCGGCGCGGACGCGAAACACACCCCAGAGGGCGATCCAGACGGCGACCAGCACGGCGATAAAGGTCAGCACCGTTTCGCCGTAGCTGCTGATCAACCCGGCGGATGCTGCTGCATACGAGTCATAAGCTGGTGCGTTCGGACTCATAAAGATCAGATTTGCCATCACAGCACGCACGAGCAGAAATATCCCATAGGTGACGATCACCGGAAGCGGAGCAATCCCGATGAACAGTGCCGCGCGCCGTGTCTTGGCAAGCCCGCCGATCAGCACCGCGATCCCGCTGGCAACGAACGCGATCGGCAGGATAACGAGCACCCAGAAGCGCGCCGTTAGCCATAAATCAACCGCGCCGAACTGCACCCATGCCGATGCGACAATCAAGACCGCCCCGAAGCTTAAGCCAAGCGTCAAGCCTAGCCACACGCTCAGGACTTTGCCTGCCAAATATGCCGCTTTGGAGAGCGGCGCGGCTTGCAGCAGTTCATCGACCTTGAAGCGATAATCGAGCGGGATGATCTCGGTCAGCATGGCGAGGCATGCCATTGTGAGCACGATCAACCCCGGTATGAAGCCCATCAACAAGGCGTAGGTGTTCGAAACCATCTCGACATCGACATCGACCAACCAGCGCGGGAAATTTACGCCTGCCGGTATCGTCGTGGTTTCACTGAGGAGTTCACCGGATGGGGAGCGCGTGATCGTCGTCACCTGTTCGCCGTCGATGTTCACATCGATCACCACGCCGAGCGAACTGCGAAGCAGTGTACTGTTCAGGACGATCATGCCGACGGTGAAAAACGCCGCGATCAGGATCAGCGTGCGCCGCCGGAACTGCATCAGCGCTTCATAGCGGATCATCCCGCCAATTTGTGAGAGTGTCGTCATCATGAGTCGGTTACCTTCGCTTATGCGCTGATGTGCGCCGCCAACAGCGACTCGTGATTCCGCAGCAGGCTGAAACTGTAGGCGATCAACGCCGCCCCGATCGCGGTCAGCAGTGTGCGGTTGATGAACACCTGCTCCGCGCTGAATTGATCAACGGGTAGGAATAAATGCAGCGTCCACGCCCAATCGAACAAGCCGAGAAAGGCAAATCCGCCGAACAGCATCGAGCCAACGAGCAGGATCGCCAACAGCGCCCCCATGCCGCTTTTTCTGCTGACGATGGCGATCGTCATGCCCAACCCGACCATCGCGGTAAACGGCGGAAACCAGCGCGCCAGTTGATCGATCACGGTTTCGCCGCTTGGGTATGCCAGATCAAATACTACAGCACCCACCGCCGCGATCGCCGCGTTCATCACGAATACGACGATCAGCCGTTCGATCAGGATCATCGCCAGTGGACGCGGCGCAGCAAGGATGATCTCGAAGGCGGCATCGTCCGCCGGAGCGAGGATCAAAGAAGCTTGCACGCCGCCGATCAATGCGCCGACTGCCGCGACCGCCGACAAGCCGATCATTTGCCCGATCGGATCACGCGCTTGCGCCATCAGCCCGAAAAAGAACATCCCAACTAATCCGATTGGCAGCAGCCACCAACCGACCGCCATTACTGCGCGCCGCCACGCGAATATATAGCGGCGACCATGCCATGTCATGCGTTATCCTTTCGGGTAAATCGTTCGTCGCGCTCCGCGAACGACAGCGCGGTGATCAGCAGCCCAAGCGCCGCCGCGATCAAAAGCGGACGAAACTCGACTGCGAGTAAATCCGGCAGCGCGATCAAGGGTTCATGCTGCCCAAAATGGCGCAGCACGATCACCGTCCAGCACATCAGCGCGATCAACACACTTTGCAGAGGGTCAAACAACAGAACGGAAAGCAGGAACGCACCTGCCGATAGAAACGTCATCGGCACGAGCCACGACACGATCAGCGCATCAAGCGCATAATCCGCCGCACCCGCCAAAATCACACTGCCGATCAGCGACAGCACGAGATCAAAGCCGAACAGAAGCACCAAACGCGCCAATAAAATTAACTGCGGCGAAACCGGCGTCGAAAGCTGAAGCTCCAGCGCGGGATCAACTTCTTCGCCGTACAAGAACGCCACCCCGACCGCCGTCACAATTGGCGAGACGATCACCAGCGGGATCACGTCCGATCCGCTGTCGCGCAGCATAAACGTCACCAGCACGCCGAAGGCGATCACCAGCATCGACGCCAGCCATGTGATCATGCTCACCACGCGCAGTTGAGTCCGCAAAATCAGCACCGCGTGCCGCAGTCGATGACGGAGGCTCATCGGCGGCGCACCGACCCATGCTGTCGGCAGCGGAACTTCCGCCAGTGCATCAAACAGCCGCGCTTTCGCCGCCGGATCAGGCGCAGGCGCATCCCACGCGCTCAAGAACTGGCGCACATCGTGATCATCGGGGAGTGGAGACTGCGGGTTAGCGCCCATAGTCGATCGCTTTCATCCTTTCACGCAGACGGCTGATCCCGATCGACAGGCGCGATTTGACCGTGCCAACCGGAATTTGCAGGGTTTCTGCGATCTCCTGCATGCTGAACTGCTGGTAGTAGTAAAGCAGCACGACTTCGCGCTGATGATCCGGCAGCGAATCGAGTGCCTGAATCACCGCCGCCGCTTCTTCCCCTTCGATTAAGACGGCATCGATCGGCTGATCATCCGCGATTTCGGGGAATTCATCGCCCGCGCTGGTGGTGAGGCGTTGATCAGCGCTTTTGTAATGGTTGCGCGCCGCGTTGGTGGCAATCGCATACAACCATGCTTTGAAAGGGCGCGGATGTTGATACTGGGCGATGCTGGCAATGGCGCGCATAAATGTTTCGTGCGCCAAATCCTCCGCCAGCGCGCGATCGCCTCCGGTCATGCGATACAGGTAGCCGATCAACGGGCTGTAATGCCGCTCCACGAGCGGATCAACCGCCAATCGATCCCCATTTTGGATGCGCCGCGCCAGCGTTTCATCCGCGATCACGCCTGCTCCTCCAAAGCATTTCCGTTCTAAACCCTGATACAATCATGATCATGGAAAGTTCATGGAGTTTTCAAAATGACTTTGCCACAGGCACAAACTGCGCCATCGAACTCCCCGCGCAAGATGACAAATGAGGAGTTTTTCGCGTTTGTCGAACTGCCGGAGAACGAAAACCTCAACTTTGAACTCATCAACGGAGAGATTACGCGAATGCCGTCACCAAGCGCGTTGCATGGGTGGATTGTGACCCAATTAGTCGTTTTGTTGACCTTATTCGTTCGTCCGCGTAATCTGGGGCAGGTGTTTGGCGATAACAATGATTATGTGCTGACTGATGATCTGGTCTTAAAACCGGATGCGTCGTTTATTGCTGTATCCACCAAAATCCCGATGCGACTGCACGGCGCGCCTGATCTCGCCGTTGAGGTGATGTCGCCCACGAACAGAGAAGGCGAAATGTTGGAGAAAGTTGTCGCCTATCTCAATTACGGGTCACGGTTGGTGTGGGTGATCTATCCACTTGAGAAGATGGTACAAGTTTACCTCCCCAATGAAACCGGATACACGATGCGCCGCTTGACCATTGGAGAATCATTGAGCGGAGAATCCGCCCTCCCCGGCTTCACCGTTTCGATTGCGGACTTGTTCCCGCCGGATAATCTGTTTGAGGTGGAGGAAGAGGACAAAAACTAATGCTCACTTGGCAGTCGTATGAGAACGGCGGCACAATCGGCGATCGCGGCAACGAAGGCGGCGTGATCATCCGCGACGAGATGCACCCCATCGGCGGACGCATCACCTTAGAACAGGACTGCTTGCGCGCTCCGCATGCGATCACGGCGGTGATTTACGGTTGGCTGATGCACACCCGTTTTCTCGCCGATGAGCCGACGGCGATCCTTGAATACACCAAAATGCAAGCCTCGATGACCGATATTGTCCAGTTGATCGGCGAAGATTCTATCCCCGCCGATCTTGATGCGATGGACGCGGCGATCAACAACTTTATCGAAAGCTATCCCTAAGCTTTGGGCGCAAGCGGCGCGGCGCGGCGGACAGTGTAATAACGCGCCGCCACATAGCCGAGTCCGCGCGTTACCGTGTAATTGACGAAGAAGCCGATGAACAACCCGATGCCGGGGATCAGCTTGGCGAAGCTTTTTTCGACCACATTGACGATGATCTGCCGGATCGCGTAGCGCGTGAGCCGCTGCCCGCCCGCAAGCAGTAAATCATTGGGGGCGATTCCCGCCCGCAGTGCCGCCGCTTCTGCCAGATCAAGTGCATTTTGCGGACTATTTGGCATAGTCGGCTGGTATGCCCACGCGATAAACTGAAGCATCGCGCTTTGAATACGCGCCGTCGTGTATAGGTCAATGGGGAGCGCAATCGGCAGTGTTGGCAGACCGCCCACGCTCGTAATCGCGCCGATCACGCCGGAGCGCAGCGATTGACGGGCGATGATCGCGTTGACCAATTCTTGGGTTGTAGCGTTCTTGCGTTTCGCTTTCAGCGCTTCGAACGAGCGGCGCAGATCAGCTTGATCCGGTTGGACAATGCGCGGCGCATTCCGCGCTACCCATACCGCCGCAAGGGTGATCAATATGAATGGGATCACGCAGCACGCCAACCCGATTACCCACCAATAACTAAGCAAGTCATTCAAGTTAAGATTCATCAGTTACCCGCCCCGCCTTCCCGGATTGTGTTATCATCTCGCGCCATAAATCTTTGGTTCCCTTTTTCAGGAGACAGCGACGATGGCTTACGAAATGATTTTAACCGAAACTCCCGTCCCCGGCGTGGGGTTGGTTCGCTTAAACCGACCGCAGGCGCTCAACGCGCTCAACAGCCAGATTACCGGCGAGATTTTCGACGCGCTCGAAGCCTTTGACCGTGATGACTCGATTGGCTGCATGGTCTTGACCGGCAGCGATAAAGCCTTCGCCGCTGGCGCGGACATCAAAGCAATGTCCACGCAGACGATGATCGAAATGATGACGGATGATTTCACCGATTGGTCACGCCTCACCCGCTTGAGCAAGCCCGTAGTTGCGGCGGTGAGCGGATGGGCGCTCGGCGGCGGTTGTGAAATGGCGATGACATGCGACATGATCGTCGCCAGCGAAACGGCGAAATTCGGACAACCGGAGATCACGATCGGAATCATCCCCGGCGCGGGCGGCACGCAGCGCTTAACACGAGCGGTCGGTAAAGCGTTAGCGATGGAGATCGCGCTTGGCAACCGCAATTTGACCGCTCAGGAGGCATTAGGGGCAGGATTGGTCAACCGCGTGTATCCGGTCGAAAGCTATCTGCAAGAGGCGATCAACCTCGCCGCGAAGATCGCCGGGATGCCGCGCGTCGCCGTGCGTTTGATCAAGGATGCGATCAACAAAGCTCACGAACTTTCGCTCAGAGAAGGGTTAGACTACGAAAAACGCAACTTCTACATCGCTTTTGGCACGGAAGACAAAACGGAAGGAATGACGGCGTTTGTCGAAAAACGCCCGCCCCAATGGAAGAATCGCTGAACTTTCTCTACACAGGCGATCTGCGCGGCAATCTTGAAAAGCTGCCGCGTCTGTACACCTTCATCAAGTCTCTACGCGGACGCATGGACGGAAGAACGATCCTGCTTGATCTCGGCGGCGCATGTGATGCGTCTGTTTGGCACTGCGAAATTACGGGTGGGCGTTCAATGATTGTGGCACTCGATGGCATGGGGTGCGCCGTCGCTAACGTGAGCGGCTATCTATCCACCGATGCACGCGCCAAACTCGGCGATAATCTGGCGATTGCGCTGGTAGATGAACAGCATACCCATGTTGTCGATGATCTGATATTTACGATCAAACAGCCTCCCACCGTCGATTGGGATCGGCTGGCGGTGCGGCTCATCCCCACCGAAAAAACATGGTTGGAAAATCGGGTTTTATCGCTGGTACGGGTGAACGCGGGTCAAGTGGGACGTGTGAGCCTTGAACGCGCTGATGGTGTGTGGGGAATTACGACATACAGCATTCACGATCTACCGGCAGTCACGCCGCCCGATCCGACGATTGCCGGAGCGGTCGAATTTATCACCGCCGAAGCACGGTACGCGCAAAAAAAACAGGGGTGAGAGGGCAGTTGCTTTCACCCCGCACGCTGTGTATGCCGCCCTTCTCTGTTCACAGAGAGGGGCAAAAAGCGCGCTACTTCGCCTGAACTGCGACCGCTTTCGGCGCACGAAGAAGCTGCGCCCCACGAATCGCAAACGCGACCGCGCCGATGGCTACAAATGCCCGCGCCGAAAACCATTCAAGGCGCAGCCCGCTGATCACCATGTAGTAATCACCGAGCAAATCCCACGCGACAAATAAACCGATTCCGAATCCGACTGCGAGAAGAAGAAAGAGCAGTCCGCCTAGTGTTTTCACGATGCTGTCTCCTTTGATTAGAAACATTACGTTGTGTATTATCTCGTAGAAAAGCGCCGCCGCGCGGTAAAATCTCGGTAGAAACTTGTCTACGACTTATAAAAAGGCAGTCTTCAATGACGCAGTACATTCTTGCGCTTGATCAGGGGACAACCTCCTCGCGGGCGATTTTGTTTGATCATGAAGGACGTGTTACCGCCAGCGCGCAATCGGAGTTCCCGCAGATTTACCCCAAACCCGGTTGGGTGGAGCATGATCCCCGCCGCATCTGGGAGTCTCAGCTTGCCGTAGCGCAAAAAGCAGCGGCAGCCGTTCCCGTCGATCAGATCGCCGCGATCGGGATCACCAACCAGCGCGAAACAACGATCCTATGGGATCGCGCCACAGGCGAACCGGTTTATAACGCGATCGTGTGGCAGTGCCGCCGCACCGCTCCAATGTGTGAACAGTTGAAAGCAGAAGGCTTTGATCAAGTGATCGCCGCGAAAACCGGATTGGTCACCGATGCCTATTTCAGCGGCACAAAAGTCGCATGGCTGCTCGATAATGTTCCCGGCGTGCGCGAACGCGCGGAGCGCGGCGAACTCGCGTTCGGCACGATTGACACGTATCTGATCTGGAAACTGACAGGCGGGCGGCTGCACATCACCGATGTGAGCAACGCCAGCCGCACCATGCTGTACGATATCCGTACCGGCGCATGGGATGATCAAATTCTGGCACGCCTGAATATCCCGCACTCGGTTCTGCCCCGCGTGATGCCGAGCAGCGCGATCTACGGCAAAACCGACCCGGAGATCTTCGGGCGCGCGATCCCGATTGGCGGCATCGCGGGCGATCAACAAGCCGCGACATTCGGTCAAGCATGCCAGAAGCCCGGCATGGCGAAAAATACCTACGGCACAGGCTGTTTTATGCTGATGAACACCGGAACCGAAGTCGTCGCGTCGAAACACCGCTTACTCACGACGGTTGGGTGGAAGATCGGCACAAACGACACCCGTTACGCGCTCGAAGGGAGCGTTTTCATCGCGGGAGCGGCGGTGCAGTGGCTCCGGGATGAACTCGGCTTCGTCAAGCACGCATCGGAGACAGAAGCGCTGGCGGAATCGATTTCGGATACAGGCGGTGTGGTGGTGGTTCCAGCGTTTGTCGGCTTGGGTGCGCCTTATTGGGATGGTTTCGCACGCGGCACAATCACCGGACTCACACGCGGATCAGGACGGGCGCAGATCGTCCGCGCCACATTGGAGAGCATCGCTTATCAAACGCGGGATGTTGTCGATGCGATGGGCGCGGATTCGGGTATCGCGCTGCAAACGCTCCGCGTTGATGGCGGCATGGTCGCGAACAACTTTCTGATGCAGTTTCAGGCGGATATTCTCGGCGTTCCGGTTGAGCGTCCCGCCGTCACAGAGACAACCGCACTCGGCGCGGCGTATCTGGCGGGGTTGGCGTGCGGATTCTGGAAATCGCAAGAGGAGATCGCCGCACAGTGGGGAGTCGAACGGCGGTTTGAACCTAAAATGAGCGTTGATCACCGCGAAACACTGTATGCCGCGTGGAAAGCAGCAGTCAAGCGCACGCTGACGACCTGATAAAACCGAAATAAAAAACCCGTGCCATTGCTGACACGGGTTTTCATAATTGCGTGGGCGTGGTTACTTCTTCAGCACGACCACTGCGCTAGCCTGCTTGCCCTTCTTGCCATCGGTGATCTCAAATTCAACGAGATCGCCTTCGTTGAGCGTGCGGTAGCCAGTCGACTGAATTTCCGAGTAGTGAACGAACAGATCGGGACCACCTTCACGAGTAATGAAGCCATAGCCCTTTTCGCCGTTGAACCACTTCACCTTGCCCTGAACGCGCTGCGCCATCTTGTATTCCCTCCTGAGGAATGCCGGTCTGTTACAGCCTAGCGACCACATTTCCCGCCCAACGGTTCAAAGGCATGTCATGTAGTACGTTTCACACACTGGAGATAACCCATCAACGCGAGGAGGTCACGAAGGGAGAGGGTTACCCAACTGCGCTGGCTTGTGGATGCCCAACCGCAGCATCCATACGGTGGGACACATCGTCCCAAAGAAGCCGCATAACAACTATCACTATACACGAATTCGAAAGAAAAACAAGTCATTGGGGGGTAACAATCCCCCCCAGTTTATAGGGAACAATTCCCCTTTCTTTTTAGGAGGGATCATAAACGGCTGAAACGAGCGCTAAATGACCCGCCATTTTCGCTATAATAGAGAAGCTTTCATTGTTTAATTCTCGATCGAGTGCCTGTGGTCGAACCAATCCGCGCCAGCAACCGGATCAGCCTGCCCGCCTTCATCATGGCGCATTTTGCTTTGGCGGCACTGATCAATTTGATCTTCTTCGCCGGGAACGCCTTCACGCCGCTTGCCAGCGCGACAGGCGGCTTATTCACCGGATCGTTGATCGTCAATGTTCTGCTCGTCGCCGCGCTGATCTGGCTGTTGATCGGGCGGTTAGGTGGGCTGCGCCCCTATGATGTCGGCTTGATCGTCCGGCATATCCCCTCCGCTCTCGGCTACACGATCAACGTGTGGATGATCGCCCAGAGCATTCATATGGTGATCGGGCTGCTGCATTACGGCGAAATTGCTTTTCATCCTCTGCTGATCAGTGACGGTACAGAGGCGATCGGCTGGCTGTTGGCGCAGCTTCTCGGCAGCGCCTTATTTGAGGAAATCGCATACCGGGGTTTTTTGTTCCCCCAGTTGTATCTGCGCTTCAGCGTGTTCAACGAG
>CALBRY010000578.1 GCA_937927665.1 uncultured Chloroflexota bacterium | reverse complement strand
CCCTCACCAAACGGTTGAGCAAATCGAACCAGAACGGCGCGCCCTGCCCGATGGCGATCGTCGTGATCAGCAAGCCCAGTATCTTGACGAAAAGGGCGCTGAAATCAAAATTGACGCTCCACGGCAGCAGCAGCGCGAGATTGCGGCGGTCGGTGCATTCGGTCGGCAGCACAGACGGAGAGGAAACCACCGTTGAACCTTCGCTGATGTCCGTCCCTTCCGGATTATCGGTGATGAACGGGGCTTCTTCAGTTACCAAATTATCCGCTTGCGCGCTGAATGCGGCATCTGCCGTCGCTTCAGGCGTTGCTTGGGCGGGCGCATCCGAAACGACCACATTTTGCTGTGTTGGAGTACAGGCGTTTTCTTCGAACCCGGCTGCTTGTGCCGATGTCCGAACAACGCGCGTATCGTACCAACCGATCGGCAGGTTCAAACTGGTCAAGCGGTTGAGCGCATTGATCGCGCCCTGCACTGCCTGTTCCGTGACATCTTGAGCGGTCAAATCGGTTGAGGATGCCGCCCCATCAGTCGGCGTGATCTGCGCGGCGTTTTGTTCGGCAAACGACACGACAAGCGCATTCAATGTCGGGTTTTCCCACAAACTGCGCGCCAGTTGAACTGTATCCACGTTCAAGACAAGCGCCAGCAGGAAACCTACACCAATGGTCAGCCAGCCCATATTGCGCTTGTAGGACTCGCTCAAGCGCTCCATCTGTTTATCAAACCAGTATTCGACTTTTTCCGTTGCCGCTTCGACCGTCTGGGCGGAGGCGATCAACGTTGTCAGCGCTTTTCTCGTGTTAGAGTCTTCGCTGAGTTGGCTAACCCCTTCCAGTAGCGGAATCAGGCTGCCTTCGTGACTCTGGCGCAAAATCGACTCGCGGACTTCGCGCAGTTCAGCCAGCTTCTCCATAAAATCGTTGAAAACAACAGGTTCACTCGCAAGCTTGGCTTCGGTTTCAACGCGGAACTGCTCAATCGAAACATTGTTCGTCGAAAGCTGGCAGATCAAATCATTGACCTGTTCGCGCACGGCATTATCGCGTATCTGCTTGGCGATGTCGTAGAACGGATCATACAGACGGCGCTCGGCATTCGTTCGCAGAATGTCAAACACCGCATCGGTGAAAATCTTCGGTTCAACCCATGTGACGCCTGTGATGTCGGTAGTCGTTGTCACGGCAGCCGACATGCTGCGAACTTGCTCAGCCGATCCACTCCGCACCGTCTCCTCGACCCGCTCCGAAAGAGACGGGTTGACGACACGTACCAGCGGGTGTGTTAGCACCTGTGCGCGCACCGCCGGATCGCTGATGAGTTCCGAAATGCCTTTGCGGAGCGTGTTCGCGCGCAGTTTTAGCGCGTTCACAATCAGCGTGTTGATCTGCGTTACGATGATGCTGAGCAGGCTGTAAATCAAGACCAGCCCGAGTACAACTCCGATGATAGTTCCAATGCCCATATGCGCCTCCCTATCTACAGGGGACTATAACACATTCATGCGGATATGGGACAACTGCATCATGCAGGTTATAATGCGGCACCAGACAGAGGAGTCGCTGTCCGTCACTGCGGACAAACTATCTACAAGGATAAAGCAGGCATGGTATACGAGAAGGTTGTTGTCCCTTCGCATGGGGACAAGATTACCGTCACCAATGGCAAGTTGAACGTGTCGGATCATCCGATCCTGCTCTTCATCGAAGGCGACGGCATTGGCTATGACATTATGACTGCCAGCAAACGTATCTGGGACGCGGCAGTCGAAAAGGCATACGGGGGTCGCCGCAAAATCTCATGGATGGAAGTCTACTGCGGTGAAAAAGCGGCATCGCTGTACGATGGCAATTACATGCCCGATGAAACTTTCGATGCGCTGCGCGAATTTAAGGTCGGCATCAAGGGTCCTTTGACGACACCCGTGGGCGGCGGTTTCCGCAGCCTGAACGTCACACTTCGTCAAGTCCTTGACCTGTACCAATGTATTCGCCCCGTGCGCTGGTATCGCGGTGTCCCCAGCCCCGTCAAGCATCCGGAAGAAGTCGATATTGTGATCTTCCGTGAAAATACTGAAGACGTTTACGCGGGTATCGAGTATGAAGCGGGATCGCCGGAAAACGCCAAACTCGCCCGCTTTTTGCGTGAAGAACTCGGTGCGGACTTTTTTGAAGGTGCAGGCTTGGGCATCAAGCCGATCAGTGAATTCGGCTCAAAACGGTTGGTGCGCGCGGCGATCCGCTACGCGATCGAACACCGCCGCCGCAGTGTGACGCTGGTTCATAAGGGGAACATCCAGAAGTTTACCGAAGGCGCGTTCCAGAAATGGGGCTACGAAGTCGCGGCGCAGGAATTCCCGGAACAAACGATTTCTTGGGCAGACGTTGAAAAGAATCATGGCGGCAAAGTGCCGGAAGGTCGCATCCTGATTCAAGACACGATCGCCGATATCATGTTCCAGAAGATGCTGCTGCGCCCCAGCGAACACGATGTGATCGCCACCCCCAACCTGAACGGTGACTACCTGAGCGACGCAGTCGCGGCGGAAGTCGGCGGCGTAGGTATCGCCCCCGGAGCGAACAACGGTGATGAAGTCGCGCTGTTTGAAGCGACACACGGAACCGCGCCCAAGTACACCAATCTGGACAAGGTGAACCCCGGTTCGCTCCTGTTCAGCGGCGTGATGATGCTTGAACACATCGGATGGCAGGAAGCAGCCGACTTGATCACACAGGCATATGAACTGACGCTCGATCAGAAATATGTGACGTACGATTTCGCCCGCCAAATGGAAGGCGCGACCGAAGTCAAAACGAGCGAATTTGCGACCCGTGTCATCGAAAACATGGACAAGGCGTAATACCTTTGTCGCATTTGAGGGGTACGGAGGCGGCTCCTACCCCTCTTTAGGGACTAGTTTTTTCCGAACAACAGAATTCTTGCAACAGACTCGTAACAGAATCGAGGGTTAACGGATGCATTTGAGCACTTCGATTATGATTAAACGAGATGGCATACACGAAGGAATGCTATGACGGATGATACGCATCCCGCTCATATCCTTGTCATTGACGATGATTGGATCAACCGGGAACTAATGCAAACCGTCTTGAAGCGGGCAGGCTATACAGTGCAGACATGCAGCACCGGTGAAAGAGGGCTGCAAACCGTCGCGGAAACACCGCCTGATATGGTGATCGTCGATTTGCGTCTAGGCGATATGAACGGCTTAGAAGTTGTCGAACGAATCCGCGCGATGCCCGGTCGCAGACTTCCCATTGTCGTCATGTCCGCCCTCGAAGGCGATCAAGTCCGTAAAGAGGCGCTCGAAGCGGGCAGCGATCTATTCATCTCCAAAGTTTTCGCCGTCAGTGATTTGATCGGTCAATTGGGAGACCTTCTTCTCTCAGCAACTTGAACTTTCGTTCCATCCAGTTTCCGCTGATCACCCTACGATCTTTCGCATCGTTGTACATGCTGCGGTAAAACATCTCTGAACGTCAATCAGGAGAGACAAGCAGGCGGTTATGGGAATTCGCAGAACGCCGCCGCCGCGCCATTCCCCGCCTCGTCGTGGTGATGGTCTGCCCGCATGGTTGGTATTTCTCATCGGGACGGCGATTGTTTTCAGCGGCTATTATCTGTGGCAGGGCGCACAGAATTTCATTCGTACAGGCGGCTTAGGCGTTGCAGAAGCAACGCAGCGCGCCTTGATCATCGCATCCGCAACCCAGCAGGAAGCATTGGCAACACCCCGCGCGACCCGCGATTCAAGCACACCCGCCGGAGGACTTCCCTCGACATCGACACCAATGCCCGATTGTCAGGAATTCACGGTGATCGTTCCCAATGCCATCGTGCGTGAGCTTCCCAGCACCGGTGCCGCGATTATCGATGGCTTGCCGGAAGGGACGGGGGTTTGCGTCTTGGGTCGTGATCCCGGCAGTGAGTGGTATACGGTCGATGGCAACCCGGATACACGCCGCCGGGAATTGGCATACATGCACGAAACAGTCATCGAGGCAGTGTTCCCGACGCTGACACCAACAGCTACGATGACGCCATCGCTCACGTTTACCCCTGCCCCAACGCAGACCATCACGCCGACGGAGACGATTGAGCCAACCGAAACGCTCGACCCGAACACGACTCCCACACGGCGACCGACTCGCACCCCCACCCCGACTCCCGAACCAACTTCGACTCTTCCACCGCTTCAGAGTGCATAATAGATGCTGATCGAATCATCAATTATTATGCACTCACAGGGGGAATTTATCATGGAGGTAACACTGCGCGTCATTGTGAACGTACCAATGCCAAACCGTTCGGGTGACACGCCGATGCTGTTCGGACTTCAGGATAAAAACAACGGACTCCTGATCGGGACTCCGTGTCCGAAAATGGGAATCGAGGCGGTCGAATACGTCTTCACACTGACCGCGAAACAAAGCGATATGGAGTACGCGAATTTAACCGGCGCATATGTGCATGGCATCGCGCGCGATCGTGTGCTTTATCTGGCATACGCCCCGGCAGATTACAACCGGGAAGCGCCGGAATGGAAACGCCGCGTCAAAATTTCGCTGATGACAATTCGATGGACAATGGTAGAAAAAGCGGTGCGGGAAGAAAGAGCCTTAGAGGCGATTGTCGGGAATCTGCTCGGCACTCGCTCAAACGCGGTGTGGACGCTAACCCACGAAGATTGAAACCGAAAAACGAAAAGAGCGGACGCGATGCCCGCTCTTTTCATGCTTTCATGATTGCCTTGCGCTGTTTAACTAAACCCACTGCGGGCGATTTTGCGTCTCCACCCGGATCGGCGCACTGTTCAAAGCACGCTTGAGAAAGTCCTTCACCACATCAACCGCTACCGCCGCCCCGACGCTTGGACCGGTCATCAGCGTATTGACGCCGATTAATCGCCCACTGGTATCGATCATCGGACCGCCAGAATTGCCGGGTCGCAAATGAAGGTCTGCCACAACCCAATCTTGGGTAAACACGCGCAAATCGGGCATCTGCTTACCCACGCCGATCACAATTCCGCCGGTGACAGCGTTCGTCACGCCCCACGGATGCCCGACCGCCATCACCCATTGTCCGGCATGAAGCCGCCTTGAGTCGCCAGGTTGAATCGTCGGCAGTCCGTTTGTCTCCACCGCCAGCGCCGCCAGATCGCGATCATCATCGCGGGCGATCACCGTCGCGGTGATCGTGCGCCCATCAGGAAGCACCACTTCCAGCGGTGAGCGCCGCGCGACATGTGCATTTGTGACGATCAACCCGTCCGCATGCCAGATCGTCCCCGCGCCCTGCCCGGTGCGCCCATCCCGAATCTGCACAACGCTTTTTTGCGCGCCGCCGATCACATCGGAAAGCGCATCATTCAACTGTGCCAACAGCGACATCATCTGCTCCTGCTGCCTACGAACGTTCTCCAACGGTGACGCTCATTTGATGCGTCGCGCCGCCGCGCACAATCGTGACCGGAACGCTTTTGCCAACACGATCCCCG
>CALBRY010000577.1 GCA_937927665.1 uncultured Chloroflexota bacterium | reverse complement strand
CAGCGCTTCATCGTGCGAAATGCCGAAGGTAAGCGCCATTGATGCGGCAATCTGTGCGACAGTCTTTGCGCCGTCGGTCTGGTTGAGAATAAACTGTGCGGTCGGGTTCAGGTCAAACAAGTGACGGTCATACAAGCGGAGTGCCAGCGCACCGTCTTCAAAGTTTTCGATAACGATCTGAGAATGCAGACGGTAAACGAAATGGCTGGCGGACATGAACGGCTGACTCCTGAAATCCCGATATTTGCTTATCTGGCACTTAGAGCACCCATCGCATCTAAATAATTCAGGAATTCGGCGATGTCGATTTCAACATCTTCAAGGCTTGCATCGAATTCCGCTGCGATGATTACGGCTATTTCGGCTGCGGTGTTTTCACCATCCAGCAGTGCCCAGATACGCGCAGCAACCTCGTTCAAATAGATTGGGCTGCCGGGCTTCTCCAGATTGACCAGTACCAGCTCGTCCACCACTTCACGAGTGATGATCGAAGGATTTTTCACAATGAGGTCAGCGCCAGAAGAAGAACGATGGTTCATTTTTTTCATCTGCATCTACTACGATAGATCAAACCAAATTCTTGCGAACGTCAAAAGTAAAAATGTCACCCGAATGGCGTGACATTAATCACATATGAGAATATCAACATATGATCGAACATGACATTAAATGAGAGTTTTCCCCTCAATGCCTGCGAAAAAGCTCGATTTGTGTCATACGCCGCCATACCCACGCGAGTATCACACCGGCTTGATGCAGCCAACGGCGGGGGTAATAAACCCAAATTGGCACACGCGGCGAGACTTTATAACGCGCTCGCATATAACCGGGCGGCGGAAAAGCGAAATCCCAGAGGAGGCGCACTTTTTGACCAAATGACAATCCGCGCAGCATACCCAAGACCAACTGTAAATTCGCGCCGTGTCCCTGCAAGCCGAAAATACGCGCGGCGTTCTCATCGCGGGGGCGGCGCGCTTGAAGCTGCGTAAATACATCGTCGGGGATAGGCGAGTTAAACAGGGTCCTTGTGACGAGAAAAGCATACTCGACGGCATAACTCCAGCGAAAATTGACCGCCTGATCAATCAAAAGCGACCAATCAATCGGCTTGTTGATCAGCAAGCGGTGAATATCGAAATATTGGCTGAGGAGTGTTTCGTCTTCGCCGTGATGCAGTACCGCATGGGCGCATAAATGCAGCAAAAATGCTTCGGGTTTCAGCATGGGCAGCGTATCGATTGAGGTATCGATCTGGGTCAAAAACCACTGCTCTTTTTGGAGCGGAAAGACTGCCCTACCGTCGTTGATGATGCGATAGTGGAGTTCAATAAAAACGCTGTCGTTGATTCCACCCCTCAGGCGATAGTGATGATCTTGATGCTGCTCAACTTTATGCGTGACGGACGCTGTGAATTTAGGATACTCGTAAAACTCAAAGCCGAGTGCGCGCACAAGCTCAAGCGCGGCTTCACGCTGTTCATAAGGCACAAGAGCGTCAATATCCCCCATCGGGCGCAAAGCGGGCTGTGGGAAAACTGTCTGCGCGAGCGCAATCCCTTTTAACCAAACTACCGGAATACCTGCCGCGCTTAGTGCCTGGTTAACCTGTGCTTGCGCGTGTTCGTGCCATACATGACGAACAGCGCTGTTACGCGCTGCCGTTAAGACCTGTTCCCATGCTCGACCCGCGACCAACTCTGGCGCGGCACGCTTGACAGTCCATAAAAGCATCGGCAGTAGGCTATGGACAGCGGCTGTATCAATCATCACCCCCCAGCGATCCGGCGGTACTTCCTGAGGCGGCTGATCCCCGCAAAGAATCGCCGCAAGCAGGCGCAGATCAGGATTCTGGTAGCGATTTGAGACACGAAGATTTGACAACGACTTAGGTTCCTTGCCCGGATGGCATCTCAACCTCCCCGAACCGTGATCATGGCTGAGAGTGCCCCGAAATAGAACGGTTACACCCCTATTGTATATCGCTCAAGATAATGCGACACAGCGGCATAAAAGAAGGTGAATAAGCGGGCTTTTAATTTCGAAAGTACGTAAAGCAGCGTAATCAATAGCCATGTGACCGATTTAATAATAGGCGGAAAGTCGCATAGATTCCGCATCCTATTAGTGTTTCAATGGATCCGGTGCTGTACATTGTCCCCCTTCCCCAGCATCCGTTTTGAGCATTGCATTCATGATTTACGAAAATCGCGCCGCTGCTGG
>CALBRY010000576.1 GCA_937927665.1 uncultured Chloroflexota bacterium | reverse complement strand
GAAGATCGCGCGCCATCTGGAGAAGATCGCTGGCGCACGACGCGATGCTGACCTGAGTATTGGGTCGCTGCCGCAAGAGTGTTTCGGCACCCAGCACAGCAAGACTGCTGCTATCCGCAATCAAAATGTGAGTTGTCGCCATAAACAACTGCCCTCTGTGCCCATCTTACCTACACAGTGTATCAAAGCCTGATCTGCATGTGATGAGACGATGGGACATTTTGAGGGCAGTTGTTGGTAGAAGGATGAGAATTTTTCTCACAGCCCGAAGTTCTTCAGTCCTGATCGCTGGTGTCGTTGCTGGGGAGAAGGCTCGATTGATAAGCGATGTTGATCAGGTTGGCATTGTTCTGCGCACCGTAAATCTCGCGCAGCGCAGACAAAATGCGGTACACGGTCTTTTCCGCAACACCGATTTGCGCCGAGATTTCTTTCGCTTCATAGCCATCCGCCGTCAGCTGCAACACATCGATGTCCCTCCCGGTCATCTTCTCCGGCAGCGTCCGCTGCACCTGGGTGAGCTGACTGGCGCGGCGTGACAAGTACATTCCTCCCTTGCGCATCCCCTGAATGGCTTCAATCAGGGTTAAATCCATTGTATCGTCCTTGTGCAGAAAACCACGTGCGCCGCAGTCCAGCACGCGCTTGATCAAGCTGGCAGTGGGACGACTGGCAACCATTACGATCCCCAAAGTGGGGTGCTGGTTGAGCAGCTTGCGGAACAACTTGCCGATATCGAGTGAACGTGGCAGCGAGTCGTCGACAATCAGGATGTCAACCCGGTTAGCTTTCATGAATTGATCTGCGGTCTGCAGATCCCCAAAAGAAGAAACGACAGTGATCTCTTCGTTCGCTTTAGCAATCAGCGTCTCAAGCCCGCTACGATTCAAAACGTTCGATGCAACAACGACGACTCGCGCGTCTGCCATGTTTTAATGCTCCTCAGTTCATGGTTCCGATGAATCTCCGCTCGTTTATCGGACACCTGTTCTACAATCAATCTGTTATTGTATTACAAAATCCAAATCTTTATGCAAGCCGCGTAGCCAATTTTTGGATAGAAACAAGTTAGAGTTCCGCTCGAACTTAAAAATCCTTGCTTTCTAGGGTGGCAGACTGTCAATTCCTGACATTTCAGTTCTGCAAATTCTCACCATGTCAAAAATTCTCACGAAGACACCGAAGATTACCGAACGTTTGTCCTAAATTCTCAAAACAGCGTTGTCGTCTTCAAGTACCCTGTAGACACGTAGACACACGGAGAGGTAAATCGATGAATCGCGATGACCGTTATGCGGCGCGAATTGCATTTCGACTGCCGCAAAAGCTGTACGACAAGCTGGAACAATGGGCTGATGAGGAAGATCGACCGTTGGCAAATCTGGTCTATACCATCGTCAAACAGGCGCTGTCCGATCGTGAGCGTCGCCTGCGCACCGAAGCGATGCCTGAGGAGATGCAATGATCTTGAAGCCAACAACCGGGAATGCAGACCTACGCCAAATTGCGGCGGAAACCTGGGGGCGACCGTTGGCATCGAGTTCGCTTGCGTCGCTGTGGCGTTGCCCCTGCTGCGACCGCAACACGCACTCCATCATGATGGTAGCAGCCGAACAATTTCGCTGTCTTGGGCAATGCCGGATTCGCGGCGCGCTGCTTGAGCTTGAAACGCTTATCGCGGCTGCCGCTGAGCACATGTCGGTCGATAACTTGGTGGAGATTGGAGCATGAGCATGGAAGCAGCACAAGCGCCCATCACTGCTGAGCAGTCAGAGGCAAACAAGATCATCAGCCGTTTATTTGCGGTGGCAGCAATTCTCGCACGCGGTCGAGACGTGCCTAAGCCAATTGAATTTGCAGTCGAAAACTGCCCCGAAAAACACGACATCATCGCTTTGCAGTATCGTGTGTACGAGCACAGCTCCACAACTAACGAATAGAAAGGGAATGCCATGTCACAAATCTCAAAGTCGGCACCGCCTCCCCCACCCACACCCGGATGGGCGGTATATCTGCGAACCAGCAGCGACGAGAACCAAAAGCCAGAACTCTCACGCGAACGTCAGCGGTTCACGATTGAAAAGCAGGTGTTGGAACACTCAGACCTACCGGTCTACGGTGAATACATCGACGTGCTGACTGGAAAAGACCCGCGCCGGAAGGACTATCAGCGGATGCTTGCGGATGCGCGGGCAGGCAGGTTCTCGCACGTCATCGTTGAGCGCGCCGACCGCTTCGGACGCAGCGATACAGAAGCATTGCGAGCAATTGACGAGTTGTATGCGTTTGGCGTTGCAGTGCGTTTCGCCAACTCCCCTGACCTTGATCCGATGGACCCTGATGATCGTGTCGTGGTCGCTCTGTCGTTTTTTCTCGCTCAGCGTGAGTCGATGCTCATGGGACAGAGAGTGAAAAGCGGATTGAAGGCGAAGCGCGCAAGCGGTGGCTATGCTGGACGAGCGCCTGACGGCTATATCAATGCTTGGGGACAAAGCGACCCTGATCAGCGCAGCGATTTGGGGCGTATTCACCACTGGATCGAACCGGATTCCGAACGCGCCCAACTGTGGAAGGACGCATGGTCTATGCTGCTGACCGGGACAATGACATTGCAAGACATTGCTATTGCCCTGCATGAGCGCGGTTATCATCACCGTTCTGGCAAACCATTCGTCGTCGTCAGTCCAAAAGTCGGAAAATGCAGACCCGTTATCGATGGGCTGGTACGCGGTTTCCAAGACTGGACGTATGCGGGTTGGGTTGTCAGCGAGTGCGATGGGATCACGCCGAAAACGGTGCGCGGAGACTGGGAGCCGCTGATCTCTACCGAAGACTTTGAGGCGGGGCTGCTCATCTTGGAGCGTCTGACCGGCAATCGCACCATCGATCAGAAATAGTAGCGCCTTCTCATACACATCATTCGGCAGGATTATTCAGCATGACGACTCAAAAACGAAAGAGAGGGGCTGCTGTCCCACCGCCGCCGGGATGGGCGGTTTACCTAAGGACGAGCAGCGAAGATCACCAGAAGCCCGAACTGTCTCGCGCCCGGCAGCGCGACATTATTGAAAGCAACGTCTTGTCGCATTCGGACATTCCGGTTTACGACGAATACATCGATGTACTCACAGGCAAAACGCCAAACCGTACAGGTTACCAACGGTTGCTAGCGGATGCGCGGGCAGGCAAGTTTTCCCATGTGATTGTGGAGCGTGCCGACCGCTTCGGGCGTGATGATACCGAAGCGCTGCGCGCCATCGACGAACTGCACGAGTTCGGCGTAGGTGTGAGATTTGCCAACTCCCCCGATCTTGATCCGATGGACCCGGATGATCGCGTGCTGGTCGCGCTGTCGTTCACGCTTGCTCGACGCGAGTCGGCTCTGTTGGGCATTCGAACACGCGGCGGGCAGCAGGCGAAGCGCAAGAGCGGTGGCTACATCAGTTACGCGCCGGACGGATATAGAAACGTGACGGCGCGTACCGATGCTGAAAAGCGCGCTGATCTGGGGCGCTGGGACAAGTGGATCGAGCTAGATGCGGAGCGAGCTAAGGTCATCCGCGAAGCTTGGAATTTGCTTCTTGAAGACCGGATGTCAGTACGAGAAATTGCCGAGACACTGCACGAACGCGGCTATCGTCACCGAACCGGCAGACCGTTCGTTGAAGTAACTGCGAGTGGGAAGCGCAAACCAAACATTAGCTCACTGTGCAATATCTTTCACAACTGGACGTATGCCGGTTGGGTTGTGAGCATGAAGAACGGAGTTCTGCCCAAAACAGTACGTGGTAACTGGGAACCGATTGTCACAACCGAAGAATTTGAGCGTGGACAAGACATCTTAGCGAAGCGGAACGCGCATCGAACGGTGAAGCGTAAGCAGTTTTATTTGCTCACGGGCTTAGCTTTCTATCGCCAACCAGAGGGCAAGATGCGTCGCTTGACAGGCTCAACATCCAACGCTGGACGACGCGGTGGAGGCACGCCCTACTATCGGATTGAAGGTGCAG
>CALBRY010000575.1 GCA_937927665.1 uncultured Chloroflexota bacterium | reverse complement strand
GAGCAACGCTTCGCCCGTGACAAATTTACTGTCCGTTAAAGCCGGGTCAGTCCAGAAATCTCTGGAACTAAAAAATGAACTTCCAGAAGTAGTGAATCACGGATTCGCCGACTTGCTCTTATCCCCCGTCCCCGTAGAGAGAAGGGGACGGGGCGGGGGTTGAGCATTCGTGCTTGACTGATATTAGCCTTGTCCTTGAACGAAGGGCAGGGATACGGTCAAATAGCGCACTGTCCCATCGCGTTGGAAGATGTGTCCGCTCGTGATCTCATCGAGAACATGCCCATCGAGGTTGCGAACAGCGCCATCCGCATAATGCACTGTAACACACGGGCGATCTGACAGATCGACGATGATCGGTGTCTGGCAGATGGAGTATGCGAGTGAGCCTGCTGTCAGCGTGATGCTGTGTTCCTGCCCGGAGACATCAATGTACGAGAAAGTGGCAGGTTCGTTGAGAAACTCGCGCCGATCCAGAAAGGTGGGATCAAATACCAGTCTACCAGCCTTGATAGAGAACGCCGTCTCTGCCTGCCGGGACAAAATGACTTCTTTGACCAATCCTGTCATACCCGGTTGTTTTGCGCCCTGACCTTTGGGCGTGTGCGAATAGGCATCGGTCGGAAACGCCCCATAGACATCGGGCGCTTTGTTGAAACTCAACCCTTGGCGAATGTCTAGATAGCACTGGCGCAGCGCTTCGGCAGTCGAGTCGCCTGCGAAGCGGATGGCAGTTTCCTGTGCCGCGAGCAGGAGTTTAGCAACCATATGCCAGTAGACACTGCCCAACCCTTCGTAGGCGAAAAATGTCCCCGAACGCCCAGTGAATTCATCGTGCCGGAAAGTGGCTTCGAACAATGCCCTGATCTTCTCGAATTCCGCATCGACGAGTTCAGCGTAACGAGCCTGCCGTCTGAGATTGTCCAGTGCGCGACTGACATCGTTGAAGTTGCGGATCTGTCCACTGAAGTGATAAATACCGTTGAGATCACGGGTGATGATGGATGTGTCCTGTGCTGCTAACAGCCGGTCAAACAGCGCGACACCGGCTGCTTGATCCTGTGTTAAACAGTTCTTCTGTAGAAAACCCGGCAGATTCCGGTCGGGGTAGAGAATGTAGCTGTGCTGCTCCGGCTGATACAGTGCGCTGTTTCGAAGGCTTTGAAGCAGGGACAACGAGTCGTCACCGGATAACAACCCTGATGAGAGGATCGCAACCTGTCCTTCGAGCATCTCATAGAGATGACTGATTGTGGCGCGCCCATGCTCAAGATGAAGGATATTGTAGGCGTGATACAGGCTGTCGCTGCGCCGGTTCGCCCGCAGCGAGTGTTCAACGTACTGCTGCGCTAGGTCGAGAAAAACGACGATCTCCGTCACCGGCGAGTCGCTCAGCTCACCTGATAAGCCATGCCTGTAAAGATTCCAGCGGTAGCTGCTCCCCGTTTCACCGAGCGAATCCATGACGATCCGGCGTTGTTCAGCGGTGAAGGCGCTGCCCAGCGCGGCTTGGAACTGGTCTAAGATGGCAAATATCTGCGTGAGGAACTGCTGAATCTCGGTGCTGAGCGGCACGACATCGAGTTCACATGTGCTGAAGATTTCCCGGCAAAAAGCAATGTAGCGGCGCAGATAGCACAATGTCACCACCGACAAACCCTTGCCGACCAGCGCATTGTTGGCATCGTTCCACTCTGGGCGCTGGGTATTCATCCAGATGCCGCCTTCGGGAACCAGGTTGACCAGCTTGGCGAGCAGGAGGGTAAGCAGTTTTTCAGCCAGCGACACATGCAGGACTTGTGCATTGGCGACACAGATCAATTTTGCGTCGGTGCCGCGTTCCATCTGCTGCGCTTCGATCTGCCGTTCGAGTTCCCAATCAAACTCGATGGTGTTGTATGGGTCATTCACCAAATCCGCATAGGGTTTGATGTGATAGGGAACATGGGCGCTGCTATACATGAACCGCGCAAGGAATCCCCGGAGTTTGCCGGGATGCAGTTCGGTGCTGATTTCCATTAGCCGAAGGAGATAGATGATCTGGTGATCGCTCCAATACCCGATGTTAGCCCACGGATTGTCGGGTTCTGGGACTTCCCAATCGACGCCAGAAGAGGTGATCCGGTAGGGATTGTAACCGTCGGCGGTGGTCGCATTCAAAAAGGTGGCGATCATACTCTCGACAAATTCGGGATAGGAATAAGCGAGCGCTTCCCAGTTCTGGAAGATGTCACGCCAGTTTCCTTCATACTCCAGTTTGAGCGAGCCATCCGGCTTCTTCACGTTGATGGCAAACCGATTCCATGGACGACTTGGATCGCCGTGACGCCGGCTGAAGGTCAATGGCAGATACGCATAGCTCAGGCGAATGAGATCAGCAGAACCGTGTGCTTCTGCGCGCGCCTGTAGATCGGATACCTGAATTCGATCCGGCAGCGCGGCGAAGAAATCCGAATTCGCTTGCAGCACCAACCGATTGCGCACCGACACAAAATCAATGAAATCTGCCGCCCCAACCCAGTACTGATCAGCAAATCTGCCGCCGCGCATCACATTGAACATCACATTTGCAAAATGATGAGCGGAGTATATTTGGCTGTTCGTGAGCTGTACGCCATCGGCGCTGGCAACAATCTTCCACAAACTCGACTGGTTGGCGGCGATGTCGGTTTCCAATTCCTGCGCCAGAGCCGCTTGATCACCCTGTAACCATTGTAGCTTCTGAGCAACTGCCGCGCTGTCTTGATCGACATCGGCGATCAGATGCCAAGTACGGTCTGCCCCCGCCGCCAGATCAAGCCGAGCATGGACAAAATAAGCGCTGCGCCGACCCCGCACTTCCGTTTCTGGTGTCAAACGCTTCCCAAAGCGGAAACGGTCGAGCTGTGCCGACGACAGCAGGTAGTCTGCCTCTGGGAGACCGAACTGCGCAACGGTGGTGGCGAGCAGCGACTCGCTCGGTTCCGCTAGGTCGGTCAGGGTCGAATTCAGGGCGAAGATCGCCAAGCTGGTTTCAGGCGCTAGTTCACTGCGCTTGTAAGCATCCAAAAGCACGCTGAACACATTCTGGGTCGCCATTGCAATATTGGCTGGCAGAATATTCTGTAACCCATCGACCAGTTCAACCTGGCAGGGCGCATCCGCGTGGTTTCTCAGCCAAGTCGTCTTGACGAAGCCGAATCTTTCACTCGTGCGCCACGCATACTGGTAAGCTAATCCAAGATCGGCGTTGATTTCTTCAAAGACCAGCGTTGTGCCGGTCACATTCTTGTAGAGATTGCGCTGGATGGAATAGCTGCCCTGCTGCCGGTTTGAAAACGGCTCCCAGAGGCGGGTTTGCCCCGCACGAGTGACCAGCAAGCACGCTTTATTCCCGGTGTTCTCGCTGTTCTCTGTCAGCTTGTCTACCGTGTAATAGGGGAAGAGGGCGTGTTCGGCATTCACTCGTCCGGCGGACAACCCGCCCGTTGAGGCGACAAAGAGCCAATGATCGGAACTGCTAACCAGACTGATAAAGAATGGCTCGATGGCGTCGAAGTTCTGTATGCGATAAAACGACTCGCCCATGAGCGTGACAAAATCCCCGCGAACGGGTTCTTCAGTCCGCTTCTGTGGTGTGTCTCCAATGAAAATCGCCGGTGCATCCTGCTTCATGATCTGCATACTTTCGTTTGAGAAGGGTAATCGCGCACGTAGGCCACTAAGTATTGTGTCGGAAAGACCGTGTCCAGCCCGACGGAGCCGGGGAGTTTTCCCCCAACGGCGAGATTGAGGATGACGAAGAACGGTTGGTCAACCACCCATTCGCGCTCGCCGACATCGCTGCGAGAATACGAACCGTATTCCTTCATGTCATAATACCACGCGATCTGGTCTTCGTCCCACTCCTTGGGGAGAGGGATTTAGGGGGTACTTGGCGGATCAAGCTTGGATAAAACGTTTAGTCTCGCATAAACACCATTTTGAGGGTAAACGCTGGGTTCGGGGGAGCCTTTATAGCGTCTCCTGAC
>CALBRY010000574.1 GCA_937927665.1 uncultured Chloroflexota bacterium | reverse complement strand
TAGAGGCATGCTTAAATCCCTCGTTTCGCACAGATGAACGCGCTGCAAGTCCGTAATGGGTGTATCAGAATAATCGCATGAGACTTCACTAAGCCCGATCCGTCCAGTGCCGCTTATCGGGTACCGATCAGCAGCACAAACGCCGCGAATTCGACGGCGGCGAATGCCATCAACAGCGCGACCGTTGCAAACGCGAATCCATCCCATCGCTGCGGAGTCCGCCAATCTCCACGCTGCACCCGTGTCAACAGCCAGACGCAGGCTGGCAGAAGTGCCGCCGCCCCCACGCCGACCGCCGAAGGCAGTCCTGCTGCTACCAGCACGGGCAGGCTCACGAATGCCGAGCATAACGCGACCACATACAACCGCTTTGCACCTTCCATTCCCAACCGGATCACCAACGTGCGCTTACCCGCCACGCGATCTCCTTCCGCATCCGGGAACTCTATCGCGAGCAGCATTGCCAGTTGCAGACAGCACAAGGGCACGCACGCAAGAATTGGCAGCGCGTCAACGCGTCCTGCTTGCAGCACGTACCCCGCGAGCGGTGTGAGCAGCGTCACGGTGATCATCGTGGTGAGTTCGCCCAGTCCCCGTGAGTGCAACCTGAGTGGTGGAGCACTGTAGAACCATGCCCCCAACTGCGCGCTGATCAGCAGTAAAAACACCCATATACCCGAACCAGACCCGAAGCTGATGATCACATTCCCGATTAGCGCTGTTATCGCGAGGATCGCAGCAGTCAGGAGCGCGGTTCTGGCGGGCAGCATGCCATCGACCAGCACCCGGCTCCCGCCTGACCAGTTGGTTGGGGTGGTGTTAGCGCGGTCAGCCTCGAGATCAAAATAATCATTTGCGTAATGCGTCATAAGCTGTGTGGCGGTGATCACCACCTGCCCCCACACCAGCGCCGGAAAATTGAATGGTGCACCGGCATACAGCGCGATCGCCACTCCTAACCCGTGCAGCAAGAAACCGCCGAATAAGAAGTGCAGGCGTCCTAGTTTGAGGAATGCAACTGCCGTCGAACCGATCGATGCTCCCGTCATTCAGGTGTCCCTGTTCATCAATAGGTGCGTTGATCCTGTAGTTATTTGCGGCGTATGGCGAGGGTACAATCACCTGTTTTCTTTCTTAAGCTTCGCCCCCAGCAGCGGACTGACCGATGGCAATGGAAAAGCGGCACGTGCGGTGCGGCTGTGCAAGGACTATTCAGTTGTCGAACTGCGCTCAGAACGGGATTTCTCCCTGTACTTCCTTTGCATCACCATCGGGGCGCGGTCGAGCAGCACGAGACGGGAGGCATCCACGTCCAAGCTCGACTGCGGCGTACCGGACTGATCCACCCATGCACTCGAACGGAGCCAATCGGCGGAGATTTGCACGAGCGATTTTTCCGGCTAACGGCGATGCTGAACGAAGTGACTTTCTGCTCTCCGACCGTCTTCACCTGCGGGTCGCTGCCGACAAATCCGGTCAGAGGAGAACGGGATTTTGGTTTTCGGGTTGTGTGTGGTGTGTCGTTCCCCATCTAAGGTTTTGTTGTTCGCTGGAGGGGGTGTGGGGGAGATTTCCCCCATGTCCTTTGTCCTTAACCCTCTCCGCGAAGGGCGGTAAACAAACTGGGCGGAGACACAGCTCCGCCCACAAATCTTCCTCAATAGTTTTCCCGAAGTTGTTTCAAACCTGCAACCTTACCCCATCACCACCTCAACTCGATTCTCGTCACGCAGCCGATCCGCCGGGATGACATTCCCCTCAATCGGTTCACCGTTCAGCACTAACTGCTTGACACCCTGCTCCACATGCTCTGGATTCTGTACGCGGATGGTGATCCACGCATCGCGGAAGCGGCGGCGCACCTCAAACCCATCCCATGCAGCGGGGATGCACGGATTGACTCGCAAGCCGTTCAGTGTCGGCTGAATGCCGAGTAGATACTGCGTGACAGCGGTGTACGTCCAACTCGCAGTCCCCGTCAGCCAGGGATTGCGCGACTGACCAAAGCGCGGCGTATGCTTGCCATAGGTGAACTGACTGTAGACATACGGCTCGGCTTGGTGAACTTCCGCCTGATCATTGTAGCGGGCAGGGAGATAGCTCCGATAGTAGTCATACGCCCGACCCCCGCGACCAAGGACGCATTCTGCCACGATTGCCCATGAATTGCTGTGGCAGAAAATGCCGCCGTTTTCTTTATGCGAGGGAGGATATACCAGCAGCGACAACCCCACGCCGGGGACGGGTTCGGTGTGCGGTGGTTCGCACAGCGCGACACCGTGTTCGGTGGCGAGATGTTCCTGCACTGCGTCCATTGCCCGCCGTGCCTGTTCCGGCGTCGCCGCACCGCTGATCGCCGCCCATACGTTGGATTCGAGGTAAATCTTGCCTTCGCGGTTGGTCTGGCTGCCGAGCTTGCCGCCGGTCGCCGAAATCCCCCGGATGAACCAATCGCCATCCCACGCGGCGCTATCAATGCACGCCTTGATCGTCGCTGCTTCGGCGGCGCACCAGTCAGCGCTGGCGTTATCGCCTTTCAAGCGCGCTAATTCTTCCACCAGGGCTAACCCGCGATAAAACAGGAACGTCGTGAACAGGCTTTCGCCCGTTGTGCCAAACTTAACGCAGTCGTTCCAATCCGCCGCCAAGCCCTGAATCAACCCGTTTGCACCCTTGTGATCGATGCTGAATTGCAGAGCCTGTTTGAGGTGTCCGAACACGGTCGCTTCACCGTGATCCGCATACGGCAGCACTTGATCCAAATACTCCAGATTGCCCGTTTCAAACACGAAATTCGAGACGGTGATCGGCAGCCACAGCGTATCATCGC
>CALBRY010000573.1 GCA_937927665.1 uncultured Chloroflexota bacterium | reverse complement strand
TCACGGCGGATGGGGAACTGGAAGCGCATGGGCTGCCGTTGATTTCGCACCGCCGGATGATCGACCTGATGACAGCCCCGCATGTTATGTTTCTGATTATTTTGCAACTGCCGCCGCCGATGGGGTTATTGCGCGGAGCGATTCGGGAATGGTTGCGCTCGATCTGGACGGTGACGGCGATGATACAACAGGCTGGATACTGCTTTATCTTCACATTGATGCACAGGATCGCGCTGTCGTAGGAACTCGTGTACACGTTGGAGATCGAATTGGTCGCCCATCATGTGAAGGCGGAGTCTCCACAGCAACTCATTTGCATGTAGCGCGGTTGTATAATGGCGAATGGATTCCTGCTTCATGCGAAGCCTGTGCGCCCGGTCAGGAGCGCCCACCGTTTGTCATGAGCGGTTGGACGGTTGTTGGTTTTGCCAGTCAAGAATACCAAGGCATAATGACGCGCGGCGGCGATCAGCGAATTGCAGAGCAGGGACGTTTAGTTGAGGAAAATCGGGTGTCATGGTAGTGAGATTTCGAATGGCTAGAACTATCACAGCAGTAAAGACAATATTGATCGGCGGGATGATCCTCATGGGAGCGATCACAGTGGCGGCACAAGAAGCGCCGACTCCAACGCCGCTTGTGATTCAATTGGCAACGACGGCACCGAACAGCGGAGGAGATGATCCCGCATTGGTGTTGTCAACAGCGACATGGACACCCACAACGACAGGTCCCGTTCAGCTTGAGCCGCTTGATATCGCTAATGTACGAGCACTCCCCAGCACCGATGAAGCGCAGCTTGGCGTCATTCGCTCTGGTGAGGTTTATGTCGTCACAGCACGATACGAAAACTGGTATCAGTTTCAATACAATCCTGCGCCTAACGGGATTGGGTGGGTTTACGGCGAGTTGGTCACAATAACCGGCGATACATCTGGTGTACCCTTGGTCAATCCATACGCCGAGCCGACTTCACCTTCTGCACTTCCAACAAGCGAGAGTGCAATTTTACCGGGAACCGGGGCAGGCGGCGTGATCGCCACGGTCAGCGGACAAGACTCAGCGGGTGGCAGCGGAAATGCCCCGAGTTTACCGACATTTACGTATCCGCCGGGGCTAAGTCGCCCGCTTCCAACCGATCCCGGAACCGTCAGCACCCCTGAACCCGCAAGCAGCAGCGGCAGTGTGATCGCTGCTGATACACCGCCGATTTTGCCTATTTTGGTATTAGGCGGCTTGGGGATTCTGGGGTTAGCATTCTCATCCCTGCGCCGATAAATAAAAAAGGCGCTCCGTGTGGAGCGCCTTTGAATATTCAGCGTACTGCGCTTAGTGGCTGCAAGACGAGCATCCGCCCGACGACTCATCCGCATTGTCGCCTGTACGGAAAGAATTACCGCAACCGCAAGACGATACCGCATTGGGGTTATCGATACGGAAACCGCCGCCCATCAGGCTATCGACAAAGTCGATGGATGCCCCCTTGAGATAGAGCAGACTGGACGGATCGACTACCAGACGCACCCCGTCAACTTCGACAACTGCATCAAAATCGCGCGGTTCGGCTTCAAATGCCATCCCATACTGCAATCCCGAGCAACCGCCGCCGCTCACAAACACGCGCAGTGCATGATTGGGAAGTTCCCGCTGAGCAAGTAGGGTCTTAATCATCGTCACCGCCGCAGGGGTGACCGACAAAACTACTTCTTCTTCAACTGTCGTATCGTCGGAACGAATCGGATCGTTCACCACCATGAGATTATCCCTTTTTGCGTACCTACGTCGTGTTGAGCGGAATCATAACATGCTCAACGCATAACGTCAATTAAAATGACTCTGATAAGCGTAATTCATCTAGCGGGCATTTGTCACATCAGCGACCAGATAAGAACAGTGCGAGTCGCCAACAGCACGGTGTTCCACACGGCGAGGGACTGTCCCCAACAGAGACGCAACCAAGCGCATATCCATATCGCACAACTGCGGATTATCTTGCGCAACGTGATGATAGGGGCAGTTCGATGTATGCAGCAAATAGCCGCCGTCGGTCGCTTCCCAATGTGCTTCATATCCAGACTCGGTTAGGTAGGTGACGACCATCCGCAGTCGTTCCTCAAAAGGAGCATCAGGAATAGAAGCCTGATCTGCCATCTTCAGAGCGACCCCTTCTAAGATTACATTTACCCCATCCGGTGGAAGCCGCTTCCGCAGTTCTTGGAGAAGGCTCGACGCTAATCGTTGATAGTTGTTGGGGAAATGGATTTTTGCCTTCTCAGTCAGCGTGTAGGTGTGCTGCGGACGCCCCGGGGTAGAACGCCGTTTTAACTGCGGTGATGTAACCAGCGCATCTTTTTGAAGGATGTTTAGATGATGACGAACCGTTACTGCTGTGATCGCACCGCGTTTGGCACGCAGATCGCGCACGATGTCGTCTACAGTTGCTTCACCCCGTTCGCGCAGGATTTCCAGAATATACTGTCGTGTTTCCTGCATGGTTCGCCTCACTCTGACTCTACTCTCGTTATTCTAGCATAGAGTGACCCCCGTTGACGATGTTTCAGCGCTATGTTACGATGAGCCGCATCTCTTTTAAGCCTATTAAACACGCCTCGTAAGGGAGAATACCGCGTTGCCTCTCCGCATTGCATTTCAGGGTATTCACGGCGCAAACTCAGAGCTAGCGATTCGTCAGCACTTTGGCGAAGATGCCGAAGCAACTCCTACACCGACGCTCACAACGCTGTTTGACGCAATTAGCCAAGGCACGGCTGAATTTGCTATGCTGCCAGTCGAAAACGCACTGGCTGGCGCGGTAAGTCAAGCGTATGAATTGTTGATGGAAAGCGATCTCCGTATTCAGGCGGATGTGATCCTTCACGTTCATCATAACCTGCTCGTTGTACCGGGAACACCATTTGAGTCGATCAAGTATGTACGCTCCCATCCGCAAGCGCTCGCGCAGTGTGAAGCGTACATCCGTCGAAATGGGTGGACTGCTATTCCGTGGTATGACACTGCTGGTGCTGCACTTGATCTTTCGCACGAACGACCGGAGGCGACTGCGGCGTTAGCGACGACGCTCGCCGCACAGCTTTATAACCTTGAGGTACTTGAGCAGAATGTTGAAGACGTAGCGTTCAATTACACCCGCTTTTTCGTGATTGGACACGACGATCCGCCGCCCGGTGAGTACAACAAGACCTCGATTGTATTTGCGACTCGGCATCGTCCGGCAGCCCTCTATGAGTGTCTCGGCGAATTTGCTTCGCGGGGGTTGAATCTGACGAAGATCGAATCGCGCCCGCGCCGCAATCGTCCGTGGGAGCCGATCTTCTTCCTCGACTTCGAAGGGCATTGGCACGAACCCGCGTGTCAGGAAGCATTGGCACGACTGCTTCAGCGGGCATCATTTGTCAAAATGCTTGGTTCGTACCCGGCGGTGAAAACATCGCAGTCAGTCGGTATTTAACGGATATTCCGTAAGAGGAAACGTCTATGAATAAACTCGATGTAGCCGTCCTTGGCGCAACGGGGATGGTTGGTCAGCGATTTATTAAGCTGCTCGAAAATCATCCGTGGTTCCGCGTGGCAGAAGTAATCGGTTCTGATCGCAGCGCCGGACGACGCTACGGTGATGCGGTGCGTTGGGTGTTGGATGAAGATGCGCCATCGGCTGTGCTCGATCTTGAAGTGAAGCCGTTGGACAGTAGTTTCAATTCGACACTGGTTTTTTCGGCGCTCCCCAAAGAGGCAGCAATGCCACGAGAAATGGAGCTTGCTGAAGCCGGTCACATCGTTTGCACGAATGCATCTGCCTACCGCATGACTGAAGATGTGCCTATTCTTCTGCCAGAAGTGAACGGCGATCAGCTTGCGTTGGTTGATGAGCAGCGTAGAGTGCGCGGTTGGTCAGGCGCATTGGTCGCAAATTCAAACTGCACGTCAGTCCCCGGCGTCATGACACTCGCTCCGCTGCGCCAATTTGGTGTAAGTAAAGTTTTAATCACCAGCCAACAGGCACTTAGCGGCGCGGGTCATCCCGGCGTGCCTTCGTTGGATGCGATGGACAACGTAATCCCGTATGTCCCCGGTGAGGAAGAGAAAGTCGAAGCGGAAACGCTCAAAATGCTCGGCAGATACCATGCTGGGGCGATTGCAACCCATGATGCGATTGTGAGCGCAACCTGCACCCGTGTTCCGGTCATTGATGGGCATATGGTTAGTATTTCCGTGGAACTCGAAAACGATCCCGGTATGGATGGCGTAATCGAAGCATGGACGAGTTTCCGTGGCGCTGATCCGATTTCGTCACTTCCGAGCGCACCTGAACAGCCTGTGATTTATCGTAACCAACCTGATCGCCCACAAACACGCCGCGATCGCATGGCGGGCGGCGGCATGAGCACAACCGCTGGACGACTGCGCCGCTGCTCAATTCTCACCTACAAATACGTTGCGCTTTCACATAACACGATTCGCGGCGCGGCAGGATGCAGCATCCTGAACGCAGAGTATATGGCGGTGATGGGCTACATCCCGCAGTTCCAACCCGCAGTCGGCGCAGCAATCTGATTACCTTTTCTTAATGTTACGTAAGTCACCTGACGGGGTTGTGATTTACGTAACAAAAGCCACTTTGGAGGAAGTCACATGAAGGTCTTTATCGCTGGGGTAGATGGCTACCTCGGTTGGGCACTAGCGCAGCACCTCGTCAAGCGCGGTCATACCGTCGCTGGCACGGATATTTACCTGCGCCGTGAATGGGTTGAAGAAGTCGAGAGCACGAGCGCGATCCCTGTTTATTCGATCGAAGAACGCCTTGCCGCTTTCCGTGAAATACACGGAGTCGACTTGATTTTCCGGGAAGTCGATTTGCTCGATTACCCGGCGCTTCGCCAGTTTTTCGCGGATTTTCAACCTGATGCGATTGTGCATCTGGCGGAAATGCCATCCGCACCGTATTCAATGATTGACCAGAAACACGCGGCATTCACGCACTCCAACAACGTAATCGGCAGCTTGAATGTGCTGTGGGCGATGCGTGAAGTCTGCCCGGATGCTCATCTCGTCAAACTTGGGACAATGGGCGAGTACGGTACACCCAATGTCGATATTCCTGAAGGCTTCTTTGAGATTGAATATCGTGGACGCAAGGATAGACTGCCATTCCCGCGTCAGGCGAACAGTTTTTATCACCTAACCAAAGTTCATGACACGAACAATACCATGTTCGCGTGCAAAACATGGGGACTGCGTTCGACGGACATTATGCAGGGTGTAGTTTTCGGCACTCGTATCGATGCGATGGGCGACGATCCGCGCATGTTCAGCCGCCTCGATTTCGATCAGTGCTTTGGAACTGCGGTAAATCGTTTCTGCTGCCAAGCGGTGATCGGTCACCCGCTCACGCTTTACGGAACGGGGCATATGCGGCGCGGTTTCCTGCCGCTGCGCGACTCGATCCAGTGCTTGACGCTCACGATTGAAAATCCGCCCGCGCGCGGTGAATACCGCGTGTTTAACCAGTTTGAAGAGACGTACACGATCGAAGAACTGGCGCAGAAAGTTAAGGAAGCAGGCGCTGCGGTCGGGCTGGACGTGGAAATCGGTTATTACGAGAACCCGCGCACCGAAAAGCTCGATCACTACTACAACCCGGATCGCCAAAACTTGATCGATCTTGGTTATGTGCCCAGCCACGATGTCGTCGCAGAAATGAAAATCATGCTTCAGGACTTGATTCCTCACCGCGATCGGATCATGGAAAAGCGCGAAATTCTCGTCCCGGATATCTGGTGGGATCGCGAACGTCACCGCTCACAACAGATTTCGCCTGAAACGACCAAGTAGCGGTTGATTCACGCGACAAAATGAGTTCAAATCGGCGCGGCGCGGATAACGTTCCGCGCCGATTTTCGTTAGCAGGCAAGTTGAAAGAGCGCAGAACTCACATGGCTATACAGTTTCTTGAGTTGGGGCAGTTAACGCCTGAACAACGCACGCGAATCATGCGGCGTGCCGAGAAGGATATTCGCGATCTGCTGCCGCTGGCAGATGAAGTCATCAACCGAGTACGCACCGAAGGAGATGCGGCAGTTGTTGAGTATGCGCGCAAATTCGATGCGCCAAACTTTGCCGCCTCCATGCTCAAGGCGACACCTGAGGATTTCGCGGCGGCACGGGATGCCGTGAGCGCTGAAGTCACCGATGCGATTCGCGCTGCCCACGCGAATATTGATCACTTTCACCGCGAGCAGATGCCTGAACCGATGTGGTTTACGGAAATCGCACCGGGAATTATGGCAGGGGAAAAAGTAACCCCTGTGGCAAGCGTGGGACTTTATGTTCCGCGAGGAAAAGGCGCATTCCCGTCTGTGATGCTGATGCTGGCAACACCGGCGAAAGTTGCAGGTGTTCCGCGTGTGATTGTCGTTACACCTCCGACCCCTGACGGCAAAGCGGATGCAGCATCGCTCGTTGCAGCGGAAATCTGCGGTGTTGACGAGGTTTATGTCGTTGGCGGAATGCAGGCGATCGCCGCGCTCGCCTATGGGACAGAAACGATTCCGCGTGTGAGCAAACTGATTGGACCCGGCAGCAGTTATGTTTCGGCAGCGAAACGCCTGCTGTATGGCACAGTCGATGTGGGACTGCCAGCCGGACCCAGTGAATCGATCATCCTCACCGACGAGACAGTTGATCCTCGTTTGGCGGCGCTTGATCTGCTCGTTGAAGCGGAGCATGGCGCGGATTCAGCGGCAATTCTTGTCACACACAGCCGCGAAGTTGCAGAAGGCGTTGCGGCGGCGCTCCCCGGCTATATCGCTGAACTCCCAGACTGGCGGCGCGCGTTCGTCGAAAATGTGCTGGCGAATTACGGCGGTATCATGGTGACAAACAGCCTAGAAGAATCGATCGCGTTCACAAATGAATACGCGCCGGAACACTTGGAAGTGCTCACACGTGATCCGTTTGTAACACTCCAGAAAATCAAAAACGCAGGCGAAATTCTGCTCGGTCATCTAACACCGATTCCGACGGCGAATTACTGCCTCGGCTTAAACGCGATTCTGCCAACCGGGGGATTTGCCAAGAGTTTCTCGTCAGTGAGCGTACAAGATTTCCTGAAGAAAAGCGGAATCGGGTATCTCTCGCGTGAAGGTTACGAACGCCTGCAAGGAATCACTGCAACACTGGCGGATTATGAAGGATTCCCGGCGCACGCGATGGCAATCCGCAAGCGCAACGAGATTCTAGGGATATGAGCCTTCTTGAACAGATTCAGCGGCTTCAGTTTAGCGACAAACCCGCCGCTGAACGCCTGCTGATCGATTTCATCCGCGAGACATTCAATCTCAATGTGACAGCGGTTGAACTTCGTCCGCTGGCAGTCTCGCTCAACTCGTTCAACGGATTTGTGACGCTGGCGGATGGTCAGCGTCTTTTCTTCAAAACGCACACAGAATCCAACGGCGTGATCGGGGAATACTATAATGCTGCGATGTTGGCAGATGCAGGTTATCCCGTTTTGCAGCCGATCATGCAATCAACCGAAGCGGGTAAGCAGTTCTTGATCTATCCGGTTATCAATGATCCTTCTGTATTTGATACCGCGCACGACATCATCAGCGGAAAACCGGAACGCCGCGCCGATCTTGAGCACGCGCAGGCGGAAGCCGACGATGAACTGCTAAGGATTTATCAACATACGCTCGAATGGCAACCCGCCGCCGAAGCCGCCAAAGCGCCGGTGCATCAACTTTTCTATCACCGCCTGGCAGGAGGACGCCTCGATCAGTTTTATGGGCAATCCACCTCGATGCTGCATGATGCAGACTCCGTCCCTATGGAAACCGTTCGGCGCATTCAGTGGACGATCAATGGGCAAATTTACGGCGAAACGCTAAATGACATCATCGAACGGGCAATTCGCCTACTCAACCCTGCTCAATCCGGCGCTTCAATTGTCGGGCATGGTGACGCGCACAACGGTAATGTCTTTTTAAGAGGCGGCGGCGATCATGCCGCTCTCTTATATTTCGATCCGGCATTCGCAGGGCGCCATCACCCGTTACTTGATCTAACGAAGCCTCTGTTTCACAACGTTTTTGCCGCGTGGATGTATTTTCCACAGCAAATCGCAGAACGGCTAACACTGACAGTTCATACCGATGATGATTGCTGGAGGGTCGAGCATGACTTCCCGCATCATCCGCTGCGGGAAATGTTTCTGCAAAGCAAAGTTCAGCGTGTGTTGATCCCAACACTGCGCGATCTCAAACAACGTGGATGGCTGCGTGAGGATTGGCGTGCCTATCTGAAAGCCAGTCTGTTCTGCTGTCCGTTTTTGACAATGAACCTGACGGATAGCAGCAAGTTTCCGCCACCAATCACGGTTTTAGGGTTGGCGATGGCGATCGAAATGGGATCGGAGAGTTCAGGCGTGCGAAGTCGAATTGACCAAATGTTGGATGAGGTAGAAAAGGCGCTCGTGTGAGCGCCTTTTTTTGATCCTAACTCAACGCGGTGCGGAGTTTTTCAAATGTGGGTGACTTTGGTAGGAACACATAACGCACCGGCGTAACGGTTGTTTGTGTTCCACCAATCGCGCGCAGATGTTCAACTGCTTGCAGCAGATTCTTGTTGGAGATGATGATCGTGATGGTGAACCAAGTCTCAGCGCCGCCGCTTGTGCCATAGATCGGTGCGACGGTAGGACCTTGCAAGCCGCGTGTCACCGGGTTTGCCGCCACCTGCGCCGCGATCTGCTCCGCACTTTCGCCACGCATATTGACGGTGAGTTGAGAGTATTCCCGTCCTTGAAGAGCCGCATCAATATATTCAAGCATTGTCCCGGCGGTTTGCATCACCAGTGGATTTGCTTCCAACATCCGACGGTTGCCAACCAAACACGCTTGTGATTCGACAATTACACCGTCAGGGATCAACTTCAGATGATTTTCGCGTAGGGTTGTCCCAGTCTGCACAAGATCAACGATTGCATCCGCATAGCCAATTGTGGGTGCGGCTTCGATAGCACCTTCGGCATTCACCAGCGTGAAATGATGGATTCCCCGACTGTACAGGAATTCGCGCGTCAAATTCGAGTATGTTGTTGCGATTCTCAAATTGCGCCGCTTGACTTCGCGGAAATCGAGCGCGACTTCAACTAGATCAAGCATCGTCTCGACATCGACCCAAGCCTCAGGAACAGCGACGAGTAGTTTACAGTAACCATAGCGCAGATTTTCGTGAATCACGACTAGATCTTCGTGCGGGTGTTCGCGCACGACATCCAAACCCGTGATGCCTAACTGTGCTGTGCCATCAGCAACCTTGTACAGCACATCGGTTACGCGCTGGAACAACACATCGACCTGCGGAATCATGGGAATACTACCCGTATATTGACGGGGATTGGGCTTATCAACACGCAGTCCGCAGTCTGCCAGAAAATTGGTTGTTGGGTCTGCAATCGCGCCCTTGCTCGGAAGCGCGAGGGTGACACGTTCAAGAGTCATTGCGATGCCGCCTTCAAAGTAGATACCAGCACGTCTATTTCCTCTGGTAGATAAGCCTGCCCATCCCAGTAAATCCGCGAGTCCGAGTCGAGGATGAGGGATGCCGACTGATCTTTTTCAACGATCTCTACCGCAAGCCCGGACTGTCGCAGCTTCTGAGCCCATTCGATAACCGTTGTAAAAGCGGCAGATGTGTCATAAGCCAACCGCCAACGGCGCACATCGTCGGTCTCGTGAATGTGCGCGGCGATTACATCCGCTTGATAAACGAAGCCAACCGCTGGAATATCTACGCTACCGCCTAACAGTCGCGCCAACTCATCGTAACGTCCGCCACCGCCGAGTATGGTTCCATCCGCGTCATGGAGATCGAACA
>CALBRY010000572.1 GCA_937927665.1 uncultured Chloroflexota bacterium | reverse complement strand
AAACAGCGGACGTGGAATCGCCGTGTCATCCAACGCAATCGGCGTGATCGGCTTATCATTCTCAAAAGCGTGCTGAAGCTCGATTTTCACCCACTTGGAATTCACCGAATGTCTGCTGACGAGGAAGAGCACCCGATCCCGTTCTTCAACTTCGCGGGCGATCCGCTCAAAAAAGTCGTCGCCGTCATCAATACTACGATAGTCAATAAAAACATCCGCGCCGCGCTTGAGTAGTTCGTCATGAATGAACTGGGCGATCTCGCTGTCTTTGCTGCTGTAGCTGATGAAGATGCGCGCTGCCATGTCGAATCGACCTCAATGCCGGGAAGTATTCGCCCCAGAGAATAACACAAATGAACTCGTGTCCCCATTGGTCATGGTACCGTTTGTTATCAGTTGGAATGTCATGCAATTTTTAACGCATCACTGACATAAACATGCTTTTCTCCTTGCGCCAGCGGGGAGGGGTCGGGGGAGGGGTTGTTTTCTCCCCTCCCCATGATGATCATGGCTGAAGGGGTCGGGGGAGGGGTTGTTTTTCTCCCCTTCTCCGTCGCAAGCGATAGAGAAGGGGACGGGGGAGGCAAGTAGGGACAGGGCATGCCCTGTCCTCCTAAAAGAACAGCTTCGCCAGCCTCAGCGCACCTTGATTCCACGGGACGCGGTGCGAAACGCCGCTCTGTCCTTCAAAGTGGCTCAGGTTATCGAGATACCAGCGGTAGTTGCGGATCAGCGCGTCTTTGTTGCTGTACTTCGGCTTGTAGCCCAGTACGCGCTCGGCTTTCTCGATGCTCACAAACGAGTCCTTACCCGCCGTCTCGTAGACCCACGCGTACAGCGGCGAGAGCTTGAGCTTTTCAAGGAACTTGAGCGCGAGAATCACCGGCGCTTCGGGGAACGGGCGAATCTTCTTCTTGAAGCCCGCGTAATCCAACACGGCTTGATAATCCTCGCGCATCGTCGTGAACTCTTTCGCGCCGATGTTGAACGTGTCGTTCACCGTGTCACGGTCGAGCGTGGCGCATAGATAAATCGCGTCGCACAGGTCTTCCACATCCAGCAGTTGATAACGATTGTTGCCGCTGCCGATCATCGGGAAGCCGCGCCCATCTTTCGCCCAGTCGTAAAACAGCGCGAACACGCCCAGCCGTTCCGGTCCGATAAACGATTTCGGGCGGATCACCGGGACACACATCCCTTTAGCGCGGTAATCGACGCACACTTCTTCCGCTTGAATTTTCGCCTTGCCGTAAGGACCGACTCCGCTCACGGGATCGGTTTCATACAGCGGGTGATGATCCGGCACGCCGTACACCGCCGTGCTGCTGATGTGGATCATGCGCTCGACGCCGTGCTGCTGCGCCGATTCAAGAATATTGCGCGTGCCATCGATGTCGGTGCTGAAGATGTCCGCTTCGCTGTACAACGGCAGCGCCGCCGCCGTGTGAACAACGATGTTCACGCCCTGCATCGCCTGATCAACTTTCGCACGGTCGCGGATGTCGCCCTTCACTTCGGTGATCTGGCTTTTTTCCGGGTAATCAAAGTCGGCAATATCCAGCGATACGACGCGGTGCCCGCGTTGGAGCAAGTAACGCGCAAGGTTGATCCCCAGAAAGCCAGCGCCTCCGGTGATCAAATACGTTTTCGATTGCGTCATCAGTTTCGTTCCTGTTGAGCCTCTTTGTGAAAAATCGCGCAGGTATTATACGTCAATCTCGACCTGACCGATTACCTGCTCATAAAAAAGAATTTCGCTGCGGCGGCGCTTGTACCCCATCGGGATCGGCGGCGCTGTCTCTAATAAATGGGTGACGGTTGCGCGTAAATACTCGCTCAACGGGGTATAGCGCGCCCCCAGTTCAACCTTGCTCAATGTGTTATCGAGTTCGCTCATCCAGCGTTCGCTAAAGGGGGAGCATTCCGGTACAAAGCCCTGCGCCTCCAGCTTATCGCGGCGCACACGCACCACCTGCGGCGCTGCCCCCATGATCGACCCGATCAAGCCGAGATATTCATCCAGCGTGAGCGTTTCTTCTTGCGAAAGGTTATACGCCTTGCCGATTCCCGCGCCGGTGCTGATCAACTGCATCATGATCGAGACGACATCGCCGCTGTACACATGGCGCAGCGGGTGATTCGGCGTGGACGGAACGAGGATCGGTCCACCGTCTTTCAAACGCAGCACATAGCCGTACAGCCGCCCGAAATGATCGCGTTCGCCTGTGACCATCGGCAGACGGAGCGTCGTCACAGGGAATCCGCGCTCTTGATGTGCCGCCATCAAGCGATCTTCGGCGGCGCGCTTGCCCATGCCGTACAGCCATTCTTCATATTCAAATGAACCATTTTTCGGCGCGGGCATCGTGCGACCGGGATACATCGCCTCGGTAAACGGACGCTGAACGCTTTCGCGTACCAGATACACCTGACCGCTGCTGATAAAAATATACTGCCCGGTATGTCCCTTCAGGATGTGAATGATGTCATCGGCTTCTTCGCCCGTGTAGAGCGCCGTATCGACCACCGCATCGAAAACGCGATCTTTCAGGGCATTGGCAAGCGCATTCCGGTCAGTCCGGTCGCCGTGCAGCCGCTCTACGGAGTCCGGCAGTTCATCGCGGGTCATGCCGCGATTAAATACCGTCACCTGATGTCCACTTTCGACCAGCCGCCAAACCAGCAGATGCCCTAGATTTCGCGTCCCACCGATAATGAGAATTTTCATGTAATGCAGCGTTGGGTACATTTGCCCGAACGCTAGACTCCTTTCTCGAATCTCAAACAGCTTGCCATAAACATATGTTTTTAGGATGCACAGAGTAGCAGACTCCGCGCATCATGCCTTTAGCAGATTTATACAAGCGTCGTGCCAAGGTGCGTAGTAATCAATTGCAGGGCTTCATCCAGTCGATCCGCCCCAAAAAGCGCCGCCGACCGTGCCGCCGCGTTCCGCGACAGCTTTTCACGCAGCACCGGATCACGCAGCGCCCCCAGATGCTCAACAAAATCCGCCGCCGTCTCGCCCGTTAGCAAATCCTCTCCATCACGATACGGATAGCCTGCCAGAACGCGGCGGTGCGTGATCACCGGAAATGCGCGGCACAGCGGCTCGAATACTTTTTGCTGCATTCCCGCGCCGCCAAGCGAAGGCACAATCGCCGCGTCCATCCCCGCGAGAAACGCATCCAGATCAGAAACGTAACCCTCGAAGATCAGATCAGGTGCGGCTTTCGCCTGTGCCGCCGCCGGGGTTTTACTCCCCAAAATGTGAACGATGAATTCCCCCGGCAGTCGTGCGCGCAGCATCGGCAGCACATCATCGACAACGAACATTAGCGCCTTTCGATTGTGCGGCACGTTGTAGCTTGATCCCATAAAGAAAACATGCAGCGGGCGCGCATCACGCGGCGGGCGCGGCGGGGCAAGCAGTTCCGGCAGTGTGCCGAGCGGCAGCGTTACCACCGCAGTCCCCGGTGCGATGGCGCTGTAAAATGCCGCCTCGACAGGTGTGATCGCCGCCACGACGGTCGAAAAACGGGCGACATTTTTTTCGCCGCGCATTTTGCCGATGTAGCGGATCAAGTTCGGCACGGTAACACCGTTTTCCTGAAGCATGTGACTCGCTTCGTTGTTTTGCGACCGCACCGATGCGGGAAGTCCGAGTTTGCGCGCCGCCCGCGCCGCCCCCCATCCGAAGCTCATCAGCGCAATCACACCATCCGGTTGATAAGCGCGGATCGCCGCTTGTACGATGCGTGTAAATGCGGGCGAAGCATACATCCAGCCTGCGCCATCCCAATATGCCGGATCGAACAAGCGGCGCGGATCGCGCATCGAGACGCTGAACGGTACCGGGTCGATCACGATGTCTGGCACATCTGCCATGTTGAAGAATCGGATCACATCGTCGGGTTTTTGCGCGCCGATCACCGGCTGAAGAATTCGCACGGTGTGACTCAATGCCGCCAGCCGCCGCGCGATCGCAAACAGATCGAGTTCCGCCGCGCCGGGGCTGTTGAGCCGTGAAAATGCAGGATTGACGATCAAAAGTTTCACGGCGAAACACGCTCCACCCGCGCCAGATCGACCAGATCAGCCGCCTTGATTGGCGCGTCCAGCGTCAGCGATTGATCGATAAAAATCGCATGCCACACATGGAAAGTGAGCGCTGTCCAAACTTCCCACAGCTTATACCCGCCGCTGACATGCGCCGTCAGCGCCGCCGCGACCGCATCAGGATCGAACACGCCGACCGACCGCACATATTCCGGGGTCAGCACCCGCTTGATGAGCGGCTGAAGTGCGCCGCGCAGCCAATCACTCGCCGGGGGATTAAACCCCCATTTGGGGCGGTTCAAAATGTCCGCCGGAACGAGATCGCGCACCGCGTCCTTAAACACGCGCTTGAAATCGCCGCCGCGCAGTTTGTACCCCATCGGCAGACCGAACGCCATTTC
>CALBRY010000571.1 GCA_937927665.1 uncultured Chloroflexota bacterium | reverse complement strand
TATTCGATAAAGCGGAATGCGAGTTCGGCATTTTCTTCACCCACGCTGCCGCGCATGATCGCCAACCCGACCGACCCTGACCAACCGGAGAAGGCGCAATCTTCCGCGCCGGGATAGGTGGTCAATTCGCCGCTCGGTCCCACGAAGTTGGGGATCACATCCCATGCAAATGGCAGCACACTTCGGAAATTTGTCGTCGCCCACCGTCCAGCGGTGGTCATGGCGACCCGACCCTGCTCGAACAGCGCACCCCACCCGATCGAGGTCGCGGTTTCCGCTGTCGGGCGGATGTGATAGACGTGATCAAGATCAGCGATCCATTGAATCGCTTCTATCGTATTGGGATCATCAGCGGCGACGAACGTACGCCCGTCTTCACTTACAATCCGTCCGCCGTTGCCATAAACGATGTTCTCAAAGAACACATCGCCCACACCCCACTGCACAATATCATTCGGGTTAAAACCGTCTTCGTTCGGGTGCAGTCCGGCGCTGTCTACCGTCAACAGTGTGCCGATTTCAATCACTTCATCCCATGTGAGCGGCACGTTCGGATCGGGGAGTGGGACGCCCGCTGCCTCAAACAGATCTGTGTTGATGAAAACCAGCGTCGGACCAATATCCTTGGGGAGCGCATACAGATCGCCTTCGCCCGTTGTTCCGGTCGCGGGATCATAGCGATAACGCCCCAATGCCGACGCCCAGACCACCTCATCGTTAATCGTTTCGCTGCCTTCGACAAATGGCTGAAGGTTGACGAGCAGATCACGCGAAACAAAACTGTAGAAATTGCCATCGGGAATATAAGCGATGTCGGGCGGCGTTTGCGCGGCAACCCGGGTGTTTAATCCGCCGACGTAATCACCGGGGATGTGTTCATAAATAATCTCTACGTCATCGTTGGCGGCATTAAACGCTTCAGTAAGCTGTGTGAATACTTCGATTTCTTCGGGACCGCCCCAACCGACAAATGTCAGTTGAACCGGGTTATCTTGTGCGGTGACCATTGTCGTGATCAACAGCAGGGCGAGAAGTACAAGCAGACGAGTCGAAAAACGGCGCATCGTGCGTTTCTCCTAAACTAACGGATCGGACTACCCACAGCCAAAGGCGTAAGCCTATTTCTGCCTTCGAAGCTCGTTTGAAGGGTATTTCTTGTAGCGATGCGCGATGTAATCAGAAGTGCGGGAGAGAGGATGAGCCCGAACAAACGCTGGTTGCTCTGGTAAAAAATAGAGTAAGCTTCCCATGTGGTTTTGTCAAATACTCACAAAGGAGCAAACCGATCATGCCAAACGAAATCGCCCGCATTTTGGAGCATCAGCGCGTGGTGATATTGGATGGCGCTCTCGCTACCGAATTGGAGCAGCGTGGCTGTGATTTGAACGATCCGCTCTGGTCGGCGCGGGTGCTGATCGATCAACCGGAGTTGATCCGTGCTGTACATGCTGATTATTTCGCGGCGGGTGCAGATTGCGCGACGACCGCAAGTTATCAAGCGACGTATCAAGGTTTCGCGGAGCGCGGAATAAGCGCCGACGAAGCAGCACGTTTAATTCGCCTGTCGGTAACGCTGGCGCTCGATGCGCGCGATGCATTTTGGAGTGATTCGGCGAATCGGGTGGGGCGCGAACGTCCATTCGTCGCCGGATCAGTCGGTCCATACGGGGCGATGCTGCACGATG
>CALBRY010000570.1 GCA_937927665.1 uncultured Chloroflexota bacterium | reverse complement strand
GTCCACGTCCGCCGATCCATATACTCAAACCGATGGCATAGAGCACAAGCGCCCCTGAAAACACACGCCGCGCCGATTCCACACGCCAGCGCCGCCGCTTGCCCCACCAGCCGATCACCTCATCGAGTCCAACCACGCTCAACGCCGCCCAGAATGGAATCAGCGCCGCCGCCGAGTGCAGCAGTCCGCCGCGATAGCCGGGAAACGGGAACACAATCGTAAAAGCGAGGTGCAGCCCGATCGCATAGAGTGCGAACGGATGTAAAAATCGATCGCCGCGCCGCCGCCATAAGCCGATCAGCATCAACGGCGCAAAGGCGATCAGCCCTTCAACGGCAATGAACGTTCCTAGATTGTTAGTGAAGGCTTCCCAACGTGACTGTATAAACACGCCGAGTCCTTCGGCAAAGAGTACGGACGGTGAGGCATCCGGGGGAAAACTGAACAGATCATCATAACCGCGAAACCATGCCGACTGAACACCACCCACGGGGAGCGGTGTTCCAATCTCGTTCAGATTGTGGATGAACCAGAATCCCATCACCGCAAGATATCCGGCGAACAGAACGCCGATCACAAGGATTTTCTTTGAGATCGGCGTGTTTCTGCGGCTCAAGAACAAGAGGACTGCCGCGCCAAGGATCTCCAGCAGCAGACCATCCGCCCGCGTCAAATGACCAACTCCGGCGAAAACACCCGCCGCGAATATCACAGGCAGTCGCATGTATTTCGGATCGTTCAGCAGACCGAGGAGCGCAAGGCAAGCTGAGCCCGCCAGCGCATACACCGCGAATGTATCCGTAGCACCCCAGTACCGTGTGAAAAATCCGCTGAACAGCGTGAGCAGTCCGGCGATCCACGCATGACGGCGCGTTCCGCCGATCCGCCGCCCAATACCCCACCCGATCAACGTTGTGAGCCAGAACATCAACCACAACGGAATCTGCGCGGCAGCATAAGTAATCCCGAACACACGCATTGAAACGCCCGCCGCAATTGATGTGAGCGGCATCCAGTAAAGATGTGATGGAAAAACGCCGCTCTCCGGCAGCGTTTCAGGCGCGCCAATGTACGTCCACAAATACGGTTCGGTCAAACCATCCCCGTTCGCCAGCCGAGCCGCCGCGTTGAAATGATAAAACGCATCGGTATACCCCGGCGCGTTGATCAGCCGCACGAACACGAACGAAATGATCAGACTGATCAGCGCGAAGAATATGAACGGCGAACGGGTGCGGCGAAAAAAAGCGCTCATGAGGGAACAGGGTCTTGGCGAAGCCGTCGGTATAGGGCAACCACGAAGGCGATCAGGATGAGTGTGCGGAAAATCACGAGGACGGTGAACGGCATCATCAACGCGCCCGAAATCACGCCGCCTGTGTCTCCGGTGCGAATCCACAAAAACGGATACTCCGCAAATGTGACCACCGTCAGCAAAACGATTCCCATCACCCCGTCACGTGTCGGGAAACAGAGAAGCATCAGGGGCGCGATCTGCGCCAACCACTGCGGACTCCACCCTTGAGCCTGCAAAAAGAAGATCAATAAAGTGATCGCTGCGAAGGCAACCAAACCCCGATCATCAAAACGGCGGGTGCGGATGAACACGAACAACCCGATCGCCGCCGCTGCCGCTAACCGGACAATACCCGAAATCACGGCGGGATTTCCCTGTAGATCATTCGCACGTTCCGGATCAAGATGATCGATAACAGTGCCGAAATTGCCCGTGCGATAATTGCCATCGATCAGCGCCCATACGGTTTGATACGAGGCTTTATTGAACTGCGCCGTCAGCGATGGGAGCGTCATCGCGGCATTCTGCGCGAAAAGGATCGCATAGACCGCGCCAAACACCGCGACGGTGATTCCGGTAAAGCGTGCTGCATCGCGCACCTTGCGAAAACGCCAGACTGCGCCGAGCAGCAGCGCCGGTGTGAACTTGGTCAGCGCGCCGATTCCCGCCCAAACCGCCGAGCGGGTGGTTTTTCCGCCGAGAAGCGCATTGAGCGAAAGCAGGAAGAAAAACGCGACCAACGGCTCGAAGTTCCAATAAACAAAGATCAGCGGCGCGGCGAACAAGGCATATACCCACGCGATCGCCATGCCGTTGATTGCACCGTGTAATCGCGTTCCAATGGCACGGACAAGGATCAAGTTTCCGGCATCGAACACGAGCATGACGATGATGAGAAGCATGGCAAAAGCGCTGTAATTCGCATTTGCGCCAAGCAGACCATATGCGCCGCTGTAGAGAAATGCAGGCACGGGCGGAAACTCGCTCCACCAGTCTTGGAACGGATACAAACGTGCTCCCTGATCGGTCATCCCGACCAGTTGATAGTAATAAATCATGTCACCGCCCGCGCTCATTCCGCGTTCGATTCCCTGCGTAAAGATCGGCTGATATGTGAACAGCAGCAGCAAGCGCAGTGAGACGAAAAGGATCAGCAGCAAGCGCCGATCGGCGAGCAGCCCGGTCAGTGTGGGTTCGATACGCGCATCGCTTTTCATGAGGGTTACGCATCCTTCACGTACAGGCTTGCTTGATCATCGCTGTAAGCCAACCGCCAACCGGGTTCATTGAGTAAGTTATTCGCTAACCCGCTCCCCGTCTCGACCAGTACCCATCCGATTGCGTATTGATCGACCATGTCGCGCCAATTATCGCCGCCGCGTGCGGCACGCAGATAATCCGCGAGAAATTGATCGCCATAAAGATCGGTGCGCCCATCGACAAAAACCGGATATTCAGGAAGCGCATACATGAGATAACCGCCCCAGTTATACGCATTCAGCATATTCCCCTGCGGCGGATTTTCGCGGACGTATTCGACGGCGCGGCGCGGCAGCACCCGATCAATCTCCCCTTGAAGCGTGATCGGTTCCATCACGAGCAGCACCTTCAGCACCGCCGCCAAAACCAAAATCACCACAATTGCTAAATTCAAGCGTGCCATACGCGGTGACGCCGTTCGAGCGAGTCCGGTCAGCCAACCGCGCTCAGCGGCGATCGAGGCTAGGTGATAGGTCAAAACAGGAGTCGCAGCGACGGCGAAAACAGCGATATTACGCCCGGTGAGCATCGCCAGAAATGCCGTGCCGCCCGTCAGCGCAAAATCTGTCCAATCAAGGCGTTTTTTGCTCGCGCCCGCCGCGCCATATACCGCCATCAGCAGAAAGATAAACCCCCATGTCTGCCGCTCCTGAAAGTTCGGGGACTGCCATTCGACAATTTCGGCACGCAGCACATCAATACCCACCGTCTGGAACGGGACGCGCAGCATCTCCAGTCCGTAGGGATTGATCACCAGCGCCGCCGCACTGATCAGCGTGATCAGCGACAGCTTACCGACGCCTCGCCAACCGATGACATGCTCCCCTTTCGGGTTGAACAAATTCGCCAGCACTTCGCCGCCGATTGTGCCAATCAAAAAGATGAAGCCGATCGAAAATCCGGCATGCAGATTCCCCCAGATCGCCATCAAGATCGGGATCAACCACAAGCGATCGCTGCCTTCGCGTTTGTACAGGTGGATCAAATACAGGATGACCGCACTCATCACAAACGAGATCATTTGTGGACGCGGTGACCAGAATACCGCCGCCGCTGTCGCGCCGAGAATCAAAGCGAAAGCGCGGAGATAGTTATTTCCGGCGGAGGCTTTCCACACAAAAAACATACCCAGTGTCGCCAGCCCTGCCGTGTAGATCATCAATCCGAATAAGCCGCCGAGCCGCCACACACCATACAGCAGAATCTGCGATCCCCAACTGTGATCGATCCACGCTTCGCCCGCCATCGAATGCGAAAACGGATCGGTATAGATGATCCCATGCTGCAAAATATGTTCACCGCTGCGGAGGTGCCACCAAGTATCGGTATCAATCGGAATACGGGCAGCAAGCGCAAACAAGAGGGCAAATGTGATCACCCCCATTGCGCGTTCAATTGTGAGGGATCGCATCGGTCGCTACACTCCGCTCATGCTCAGGACTTTGCCAACGGTGCGTAAGATTATGTTCAAGTCGAGCAGAATCGACTGGTGGCGAATGTAATACAGATCATATTGGAGCTTAATCAGCGCATCCACATCGTTCTTGCCGTAGTCATAACGCACCTGTGCCCAACCGGTCAGACCGGGGCGCACGATCAAGCGGGTGCGATAGAACGGGATGTTTTCCGTCAGCCGCACGACATGTTCGGGACGTTCCGGGCGCGGTCCAACGATGCTCATATCGCCAAGCAGCACATTGATGACCTGTGGAAGCTCGTCGATTCGTGTCTTCCGGATGAATCGCCCGACCCGCGTTACACGCTTATCAGCAGGTCCCGAAAATGTCGGTCCTGTCTCCCGTTCCGCATCCATCACCATCGAACGATACTTCCAGATGCGAAACACGCGCCCGTTGCGTCCTACCCGCTCCTGTGAGTAGAAAACCGCACCGGCTGAATCCAAGCGGATCACGAGCGCCACAAGCGGCATCGTGATCACAAACGCAGTCATGCCGATCAAGCTCAAAATGATGTCGATCAGACGCTTAATCAGCGGATACGGATCGAATACCGCATCGCTGTTCTTCACAGGCAAAAAGACGACTGTCCACTCATCTTTGACATGCTCAACCGGGACGCGTTCCGTGATGCGCTCATACAGGATGGGCATCGGAACAATTGCGATTCCCTGCTCGTAAGCATCCATCACCGCCTGAAACGTAACCCCATCCAATCCATTGGTCGAAGTTACGACAAGTTCGCGAATCTGATCGCGGTAAAGATAATTCGATAAGTCCGCGCCCGTGCCCAAAACCGGAACGCCTTCGATGATCTGCCCGACCTGCTCCGCACTGCCGATAATTCCACGCAGTTCATATTCGGCGGGTGCGTCTTCGTGGATAGCCCGGATAATCAATCCCGCGCCAGCATCACCACCAACGATCAGGATGCGTCGCTTCTCGCTCATCCAACCGACAAGTGCGGGACGTGCCGATCGCCATAAGCTAATCAGGATAAAAGCGACAACGCCAAAATAGAGGATGAATAAACGGGGGAGCGCACCAACCGGAGACAGAAAGAAAACAAGCACATAAACGATGATCATCTGAGCGGTAACGATTATCAGCCGAATAAACGTCCGCCAACGGTTCGCCGCTACCCGCAAATTATACAGATCATAGGCACTCGCCAGCGTTACCCAAACGGCAGGCAGGGCGACAAACCAACCGATCTGTGATAGAAGAAAATCAACTGTGAACTGATACTGCTCGCTGCGATCAACGATCGTCCAGATATACAGACCGATTGCGACAGCAATCACGGTCGCAAATACATCGCCGATCATCAAAATCAGCTTGCGCTCGGAAAACTGGAGCTGCACCCGTCGGTTGCGTTTTGGCGAAACTCTCCTCATCGCTTGATCGTCTCCCACTGTTCATTCACGAAGGGTTGAATTCGCGCACTTGTATCAGGACAACCAGCAGGATCGTGCATAACAGTGTGATCAATACCCCCGGAAGCAGCCAAGGTGGTCCGTAGGCAAATACAACTTCATGCGTGCCGTCATCAACCTGTACAGCGCGGAATGCCAGATTCACGCGATAAACCGGCACGGGGCGATCGTCCACATATGCCCGCCAACCGGGATAATCGATGTCTGGAAGAATCAGCCATGCGAGCTGATCCGTATTCACCATGATCGTCACGCGATTACCTGTATCTTCTGTAATGCGCGCCGTGCCAATCATTACACTTGAAGTTTCAGGGCATCCGCCATCCCCTGCCATATGTGCCACACCAGCCGTCAGCGTTCCCTCAAGCGCACCGGCATTGAGATCCGCCGCAAGGTCAAACTCGCTTTCATGCCAGCAGATCGCATCATACGGAATCAACCATGTGCGCGAAACAGACTCAGCCTCCGCGTTTTCAATACCTGCCCATGTCGTCAGCACGGGAGAAAAGGTTGTTTCCAGAAGCGATTGATAAGAACGATAGTGATCGATCAGCAGCGGATCGAAGTTACTGAAAACTTCCTGCCGCGAAAGCAAGTTGAGATTGGCAAGCGGCGATTCCCGGAGCAGCTCAAGCTGCTCGTCGCTGAGATGATAATTATCAAATGTAAAAAGCTGCTCGTAGCGGATCGATTCTTCATCGGGAACATAGGTTCGGTCGGTCGATTCCGTCGTGTCACGCTCATAAATGCTGCCGGGAAGGGTTGGATTTAACCCCCAACTCGTCCATACCAGATCGACTGCGATCACAACCAGCACAAGTCCCTGCCAGCGCCAGTGTGCTCCAGTTTCGGGCTGTGGCTGACGGAGCGTAAGCAGCGAGGCAATCACGCCCAACACGGCGGTAGCGAACACGGCACGAACCAATACATTTACGCCTTCGCCCGAGCCGGAAAAGATGAGCATTCCCAAAAGCGCCGCCAGAAGCGCGCCGATCCCGCCGACGACTCCCCACCGAGCGGCTTTTCGGGTGACGAAATCGCGCCCCCATGCTTCAACACCGATGCCTGCAAGCAAGCTCAAGCCAAAAACCGTCCACAGATGCCAGCGGACAGGCGCTTGAAACAGGTCAAATGTTGGCACGTTGTTATAGAAAAACGGAAATACCGGACTGTACTGCCCTAGTGCCAGCAGATAACCAGCAATCACAATCGCCAGCGCGAAGGGAACGATCGCCCACTGGCGCGCTTTCCCGTTGAGTAAGCGCCGCCGTCGCCATGCGATCACCGCCATAATCGCGCTGATCAGTGGGATAAAGCCGATATAAACGGCATCCTCAAAATACGCGCCTTCCGTGAGATAACTCCCATCAGCAGGCGTTCCAAACACATTCGGGCTGATGATGTTGAGCGTTCGGGCTGGCGCATAGCTGAAGTTAACCGCAAAACTGTACTCTGCACCGGAACTGCGCTGGCTTTCTCCGAGCAGTTCCGCTGTTGCCGCAAGCTGAAGTGAGGCGATCCCCGAACCGAGCAGTATCGCGCCAACCGTCCCCGCAAGCCGCATTGCCGCCCGTTCCAGCTTTTTAGCAGATGGACGAGGGCGCTTTTCACGGTCGAACAGGTAGAAGCGGGCGATCCACCACACGCTGAACACCCCGGTCAGCAGCAGCGAATACCATGCGGTTTGGGCATGTCCCGCTGTAAGCAGGAGCGCGGTACACCCTGCCAGCAGCCCAACATCACGCAGAGTGCCGCGTGTGATTAATCCGCGTACTGTGATCAACATCCACGGCAGCCATGCCGCTGTGCTGATCATCGGATATGTTCCTAAACGCGCGACCAAATAGCCGCTTAGGGCAAATGCGAGTGCGCTCACCGCGCTGCCAAAAGGGCTGAAACCGAGCCTTTTGGTCAAAAACCACATGCCATAGCCCGCGATCACGAGATGAGCAACTGCTGTAAAGCTCATCACCAAAGCGAGCGAACGGACATCTGGCGCGAAAAAACTCGCCCAGTTGAACGGGTACATCAACGCTGATTGATAATTGGCAAACAGCGGTGTTCCCGCGCCATTATAGGGATTCCACAATGGAAGAATCCCGGCGCGCAGTTGTTCAAGCGCAAATTGACGCCACGGAACGAACTGCAGCGACGGTAAACCCCAATAAAACACTTCACCGATGAACAGGCGGTGAAAAAGAGCCGCCAGCGCACCCGCAAAGATGATTAGCCAACGAAGCATGACAATTCGTCCATGATGTGAGATCTGCCGCCGTATGCGACAGTTTTAGGGCGTCTTCGGGGGCGGCACTTCGTTGCCCCGCCATTTTCGCCAACCAGAATATACCCCCACCACCGCGCACACGGCAAACCCGATGGCAGTGATCAAGTGAGCATCGGTCGTCACTTGCCCTAATCGGGCGACCGTATTGGCATCCGGTTGAACTGTTTCCGCTTGCGACCAGCGCGGAATATTCTGCTGCCGGAAGCGCGGATCGGGCGTGTAACGATCGTTGGCGTAAATCGCGATGCCGTCAACAGTGTCGATCAAGGTGAGTCCGTCCTGCTCGATCGGGTATGGGGCGATGATATGGCTGACGCTCCACGCCGCCAAACGGTCAAGATCAAGCCGCGCTCCCTGATTTGCCATCGAGAGATTATCACCGACAACGCCGATCAGTGGCGGAATAACAACACTGTAACGGTTATCTGTGATTCCCCCTGCCTCGCGGATTGCGCGGGTGACATCGTCAACCTGAAAAGGATCAACGCCCCCAAACAGGCGCAGATGATAAAACTGGGCGATGTGCTGCGGCAGACTATAGGCGGGCGCGTATATCCGATCCGGTTCAAGCGCCATGATTCGCTCGGCGATAGGGATATAAGGATCAACCCATTGATCCCAACCGCGCCATTCGAGCCAATTTCGCCCAGTAATCAACACTGCTTCGGTGAAAACGACTGCGATCAAAAACAGTGCCGCGAAAGCACGCCATGAAGCGCGGCGCTTTTCGATGGCATTGATCAAGGCATGTGCGCCGTACCCAGCCAACACAATTACCAGCAGTGCAACAATAATCCACGCTCGCGATGGCACACGAAAGTACAGAAGCGGCGGAAAAATACCCGTGAGCAGAGTCCACAAGCCGCCGTATTCCCCCATCGCATAGACGGCGAAGAAGGCAATCACGCCGATCGTAACGACATGGCGGCGGAAATTCCCGACGAGTGCGCCGATTGCCAGTATCAGAACGGGAATACCAAGATATGTCAGCGTCTCAGGGTTCGAGCGTTGAAGCGGCAACACTGTACCGAGAAACTGGAATGGCTCTAAGGCGAAAATCCCCGCGTCTGCCTGTGTCAGTGCGGCACGTGAAAGATACGGACTCCACGAAAGCACCGGAAAGATCACCGCTGCGGAAAGGATCAGAATCACCGATGCCGCGCCAATACCGAATCCGATCAAGCGAACCGTAGGCATTTTTCGTACGGTCAGCGAGAACCCGTAGACTGCCGCAGTGAATACACCAAACAGACCGATCCGCACATCTGCCAGCACGAGAAACGCACCCGCTACACCAACGCTGATCAAGTTGATCGAAGTTGCCGCAAGCGAAAGACGCTTGACACGTTCCATCAACCACGGCAGCCATGCCATCGCATACACAATATCGAGATGCCCCGCGCCTAAATGCGCGATCAATCGAGGAGACAACGCATACGCAATCGCCGTGAATGCTGCCGCCTCAGTGCGAATTCCCACACTCCGCGCCCAACGCCACATCCCCCACGCGGCGATCAACAGGTGCAGCACGATCATACCGTTCAGAAACAGGTCGGAAGGTGGAACAAGGGCAATCCACTGGAGTGGGTATCCGGTTTTATTCAGCGGATTAGCAGCAAAAGGCGCACCAGCAAACGTTGTTTCGCGCCACAGGGGGAGATAAATCTCTTCGGCGGTAAAGGCTTCACGGAGGTGAACAGCGGCGGGCAGATGCGATGTCACCGCGTCGCTAAAACCCGCGCCGGGGATAAACGGCATGTCTGCGGGTGAAAATCCGCCCAACAAAAGAAATGCGCCAATCATGACAACGATCAGCGCTCCCCAGCCGTTACGGAACATAGATGGTAACATCGCCAATATGGGTAAGCTCACGCAGTCCTTCAAAACAGACGGACTGCCCTAATGCAGCTTCTTCTGGTCCAAACAAGATATACCGGATGTTGAACTGCTCGATCAACCCGCTGCATGCGGTCGGATCAGTTTCGGCGTACCAGCCACGCACCAACGCTTCTTTTTCCGCCGCGCCGATTGTTTCATATGCGTGTCCGTAGACGACACGCGCCCCCGCCCATCCGGGAAGCCAAATGCTGCCATCCGGTGAAGCGAGAACGACATCATTTTCGTCTGTGCGCGTATCAATCCAGCGATAAACCTCGGCATAATCGGAATCGAGGAATAGAGCGCCGGGGGCATCAGGATTACCCACCATCGCAGGCAGCGCCGGAATGAACAGCAAAAACAGCGGCGACATGGCGATCAAGACCACGCCGCTGACCAACAACCGCTGCACTCGACGGGGAATCAACGGCAGCCACACATCACGGAGCGCCCGTGTGGCAAAATAGGCGATTGGGAGCATTATGCCAACCGAAAAGCGCCGCTGAACATTCGTCGGCAGGTACATCGCCACAAAAATGGCGATCAACCAGAACAGCATGAACCGATCGCCGTCCGGTTCCATACGGCGAATCGCCCGAAACAAAGCCGGAATGCCAAGCAGCAGCGGGAAGCCTAAACCGATGATCCATGACCATATGGGCGGTGCAAGTGTGAGATTTTGCGCGTTCCACTGTGCGAAAACATCGTTAGCCCGCACGATCATGAGGTAATACACGGCAACCGGAAGTGCCGGAAGCGCGACCGCAAGCAGCCAAACCACCGACCGCAGCGAAACCTGCCGCCGCTCTATAGTATCCAGCAAAAACACAAATGCCAGCGCTCCCCCTATCGGTACGAGTGACTG
>CALBRY010000569.1 GCA_937927665.1 uncultured Chloroflexota bacterium | reverse complement strand
GCGGTGAGTCTGTTCATTCGCGATCAGCGCACGATCATTATGTACGGACTCACCATCAGCATCGGGGTGATGATCGCCGCATTTCTCACCACGGGCGATCCCCGTTACGCAGCGCTGATCCACGGAGATTTTTTCCTGTTTTTGACTCTGGCGATCGTCATGATCACGATGACGGCGCTGGTTGCACGTGGGGATCGGGCACAGGTTCATGAACAAGCGCATAAGCTGGAAGTATCCGAACAGCAGATGCGGACAATTTTAGAAAACTTCCCCGGCTTGATCCTCGTCTACAGTCGTGATTTGCGATTGATCGCTTTCCGCGCCGCCAATACGGTGGTTCCGCCGACGTTGGTTATGCCTGTCGTCGGTACGCTCCTATCTGATCACTTTACCCCGGCTCAGCTCCCTACGGTTATGTCTCAAATGAATCGGGTATTTACGCTCGCAAAACCTGTCAGTTTTGAACTCCCCGGTTGGGAAGCGTATCGCTGGTACGAAATCTCCGTCGCCCCCGTGATCGAAAATGGTTCGGTACATCGCACTGTGTTGATCGCGCTGGAGATCACCCGCCGCAAGCGCGCCGAAGAATCACAGCGTACCACCGCGCGCGATCTACAAGATTTCGCCTATATCATTTCGCATGATCTTAAAGCGCCGCTGCGCGGCATCACGACCGTTGCGGGTTGGCTGGTCGAAGATTATGCCGATAAATTTGATGACAAAGGGCGTGAATTAGTGGACATGCTTCAGGGGCGTGTACGCCTTATGGATGCCATGATCAATGGGGTTTTGGAATACTCACGCATTGGTCGTCAGGAAACGATTGAACCGGTTGATGTGGGAGAAATCATTCGTGACATTGAGGTGTCCATTGTTCCGCCGGAAAGCGCGTGCGTGATCCTTGAAACACCCATGCCAACGATAAACAGTGATCCAACACGTGTCCGTCAGATTTTTCAAAATTTAATCGATAACGCAGTCAAGTACGGTGACAAACCGATGACTGAAATTCGCGTGAGCGCTGTACAGCTCCCTTATGGGTGGTCGTTCAGCGTCTCTGATAACGGGCGCGGTATTCCAGAACAGTTCCATGACCGGGTGTTTCAGATTTTCCAGACGCTTGCACCGCGTGATACCGAAAGCAGTACCGGAATTGGCTTGGCAATTCTTAAGCGAATTGTAGAGTATTACGGTGGCGCAATTCAGCTCAGTTCGGAACTTGGCAAGGGCAGTACATTCACAATTACGTTACCAGAAGTCCATCCATCGTCTGCAACATCGAGTTGATAGTGAGTATTTGCCATGAATGACAGTCTCCGTCTGCTGCTCGTTGAAGATGATCCGATTGATCAGCGTGCTTTTCTCCGTTTGATAGAGGCAGACGCCCTTCCTTATGAGCCCCTTTTGGTCAACTGTGTATCGGCAGCATTACAAGCAATCGAAATCGGTGAATTTGACCTCATCATTGCCGACTATTTACTGAATGACGGAACAGGCTTTGATATTCTCGAAGTGGCAGGCGATACCCCGTTGATCATGGTGACGGGAATGGGCAGCGAAGAACTCGCCGTCAAAGCGATGAAGGCGGGCGCTTACGATTACTTAACCAAAGACTCCGAGCGCCATTACCTGAAACTTCTGCCGCTCGTCGTGGAGAATACGATCAAGCGGGTGCGGAGCGAACGCATCGCCGCCGCCGCTGAAGTCGACCGGATTCGCCGGGGAATGCTGGAGACATTTATCAGCGATGCGTCACACGATTTGCGAACGCCCTTAAGCGCTCTCAGCACATCGTTGTATTTGCTCGAACGCTACGCCGAAAGTCTGCGCCGACATGCCGCACAATACCCCGATCCTGAACCACTGATGCGCGATATTCTGCGGATTACTGACCGCATCGTGCAGATCAATTCGGATCGTGACCGCTTGGAGCGGATCATTGATTCCATGCTGCACATGGTCAAGGCGGATCAGATCACACAGTTGGCGCTGATACCCTATGACTTGAATGTGTTCGTTAATGAAATTGTGACCGGCTTTGCGGATCGCGTCACACTGAAAGAGCAGACGATCAGCTTTACGCCTGCACCCGAACCGATCTACGCGGCGATCAGTATTGAGGAATTCCGGTCAATTGTCGATAACTTGATCGCCAATGCGGTGAATTACACGCCGGAACACGGCGCAATCCATGTTGAACTGCAAGGATCGGACAGCGCGATTTCATTGAGCATCAGCGATACGGGGATCGGCATTCCGGCGGATCAACTGGAGCACATCTTTCAGCGCTTCTACCGGGTAAACAAGGCGCGCACGATGAATATCGGCGGCAGTGGGTTAGGGTTGGCGATCGTGCGCCGTTTGGTTGATCTGCACGGCGGCACGATTCAGGTGAGCAGCGTCGAAGATCAGGGGAGTACATTTCAGGTGATCATGCCGCGTGTAATCGCGGATTAACTTAACGGGGGCGGATCACTGCTGCTTGCCGCGCTGAGATCGTGTTCGACTTTCGCGGGATTATCACCGTTCATCAAACGGCGGGCAGCATCCGACATTGCCGCATCGTTGAGCGCCGCATCACCGCCAACTTCATGGATCATGCGCCCGACTTCGCGCGAATCGCCGTTTTCAAAAACGGAGAGCATTTCGCCGGATGACATGCGTGTATAGTCTTTCGTCGGCTTGGCAAATGCCACCCGCCGAATCTGGCGCGTCAAGCCGATGCCGCCGCAGTGCGGGCATGTCTGTTCCCCGTGCTGTGCTGCCTCATAATCCGCCACGCGTTTATAAAACAGCGTCACGGGTCGCCCACATGTATTGCACCGGAACTCGTAACTTGGCATAATGCTCCTTACTTACTTCACGCCTGATTTAACACTCATCACTATACTATCTCACACATAAAGTTAGAAAGCCGCAAATATGCTCCCGGAGCAGCCGCCCGAACGTCGTCCGCACCCGCTTGAAGAACAGAGTGCCCCCCCTCCGCCAATTCCGGCGGATGCACCGCGCCGGACGCCTGTCACCTTACGGATTCCGGCGGTGTCACCCACCGCCACCTATGTGTTGATCGCGATCAACGTGCTGGTTTTTATCGCCCGCGCCGTCTCAGTGGATATTGATGACGCGCTGTTCAGTTGGGGCGCGAATAATCCGCTTGCCGTGTTCGGGCAGGGTGAACTTCACCGCCTGTTTTCTGCGATGTTCTTACACGCCAGCATTCACTTATCGAATGGGCAGTTTGCGTTTCAGAACGCACTTCACCTGATCTTGAATGCTTACATCATCTATGTGACCGGACGCGGAATCGAGCCGCTGTTTGGTCATCTGCGTTTCGCGTTGATCTATCTGCTTGGTGGTTTGGCGGGCAGCATCGCCAGTGCCTTACTTAGCCCGCCGACCGTGTATTCTGTTGGAGCAAGCGGCGCGGCATTCGCCATACTCGGCGCAGAATTCGTCTATTTGTATAAGCACCGCCGCTTGTTGGGTGAACGGGGACGCGCCCAAATGGGCAGCCTGATCACGTTGGGGTTGGTCAATCTCGCGTTCGGTATTTTGACCTCGCTCAGCACCAGCGGCGCGCGGATCGACAATTGGGGGCATATCGGCGGCGCGCTGGGTGGTGCGGCGCTGGCATGGTTCATCGCGCCATTCTTCCTGCCGCGCCGTGATCCGACCCGCCCTGATACACTAATCGCCGAGGACATCAATCCGTTGAAAGCACACATCAGGACGGTGAGTATGTATATTGCCGCCCTGATGCTCCTGCTGATTATCGGATCACTGCTGTATTGAGCCGTTAGTCGGCGGCTAAATACGCTAGATCTTGGTTAAAAACGGTTTGCAGCAGCATTTCATACACCCGATATGGTTGAACTTGTTCGTCAGCATCAGGATCGAGTATCGCCAACGGGTACTGAATAGGGATCAAAACCGCCCATCCGCCGAGTTCACCTTGAACGACGACCGGATCGCCGATTGTGCCGCCGCGATCGGCGATCATTTCTTCAAAAGGTGCTTGCATTCGATGTGAACTCAACGTGTGCAGCCGCTCGATCACATTTTCCCCCGCCAACTGCGCGGATTCTTGGTCAGGATACGCCAGCACGATACTCGCCACCTGCGCAGTTGAATCGACTGTATCGACGAGCATCGCGGCTTGCAGCAGAGGATCGCTCAAGTCCTCTGGATCGATCGTGAAAGCCATCCGAACGAACGCCCCAAGTTTTGAATACGTATCCACCGCCGTCGTGATCGCGTCGTACTCCAGCGCTTGCATCAGCGTTTCGCCGCCGCTCTGCGCCTCTGCCAGTGTTTCGAGCACCGGATTCGCGTAGGCGAATACGAGACTGCTTGAATCCTCGATCAACAAGACAGGCGGCCGCCGACCGATATTATCGAAAAAGTCGGCGCGCTGCTGTGAAGCGCGGCGCGGATCGCTGCGGGTGCCTGCATTGCAGCCATCAGGATCGCTGTTACACCATCCGCTGAACCCGAACTGATCCGCCGCCGCCCAACCGCGCCTTGTCAGCGCCGCGTTCACCCTATCGCGGTCAAAACTGCCGCGTAGGATAAAGCCATGTGCGGGTGGGTTTCCCACTTCCGCCGCTTGATCGAGCGCGAACAAGTCAAACCCGTTGGATGCGATGAAATCGCCCAATGCATCGAAATCTAAGTCTGATATCAATTCGCTGAATGGCAGTGCAAGTATCGCGGCGCGCACGCGATCCGAATCTTGATCGGCAGTCAAAGCGTCAATCGATTCGTAAGCCAGTTCAGGCGCTGCTGCCCTCGCCGCTGCAAAATCCGTGAACTGCCAGTAAGCACGCGCTTCCTGTGTATCTGGTGTGATCGCCAACATCACGCGCATGGCTGCGGTCGGCGCTTCCGGGGGTTCTTGCGCGTGTACGCCAAACACGGCGAACACCGCAAGCGAGATCAAAATCACAGTGCGGCGCATCGGCTGCTTCCTCTCAGAATTGATCGGCTAAACGATCAGGCGCTTATGCTTCTGTCTTTGTTGTAGCGATATTTGACTTTTCCGCAATCAGCGCCCGTCCGCTGACGTAAGCGATCGCCGCCGCTAGGAGCAGTACCCCGGTAAGACTGAAATACGCCGCCGCCGCGCTGAACGTGGTATATGCCCACCCACCGTAAAGCGGACCGATCACACGACCCAACGCCTGCACCGATTGGCTGCCGCCTTGAATGCGCCCCTGTTCGCGTACCGTCACCGCTTTAGAGAGCAGCGCGGCAGACGTTGGGATCATCAGCCCGTTACCGCCCGCGTTGAACAGCGATGCGAAGAAGACCAGCGGCGCAAACAGGGTGATCGACGTGATGCCGATAATCACAAACCCGATCGCAATCATCACCAAGCCCGTGACCGCGATCCGCAGTTCGCCAAAGCGCCCCACCAACCGCTGAATCAAGAAGCCTTGCGTGATGACTTGAATGATGCCGATCAGAAAAAAGAGCGAGTTGGTTTGATCAGGTGTCCAACCGAGCCGATCTTCGGTCAAGTAGGCGATATTCGATTGCAAAACGGCAAATCCAGTCGTCCACAACAAAATCGACACGAGAAACAGTCGAATTTGCGGCACGCGGAACACGTTGACCAACTGGGTGAACGGATTCAACCGTCTCAGGACAATATCGCGCTCGCGCCGCTCGGGTGCGAGACTCTCCGGCATGGCGAAATAGCCCCATGCGACGTTAATCAGAGTTACCAGCGCAGCGAGATACAGCGGCGCTTCAAGCTGTCCGGTCACGCGGTAGATCAACGCGCCGATCGCCGGACCGACCACGAATCCCATTCCCGCCGCCGATCCGACCAGCCCGAAAAAGCGCGTGCGATCTTGCGGCTTGGTAATATCCGCCGCGTAAGCATAAATCGTGCTGATGTTGCCGCCTGTGATCCCGTCGATGATGCGCCCTAAAAACATCACCCACAGCGCACCCGCCCCGCCGATCAACACATAGCCGATCGCCGAACCGAGCAGGCTGATTAAAAGAATCGGGCGGCGTCCGTAGCGGTCGCTCAATGCGCCGAGCGTGGGCGTAGCGATAAACTGAAACAGCGAAAACGAGGCGAATAAAAGCGAAACCGTCCACGCAAGCTGTGTTGGATCGCTCACATACCGCCCCGCGAGAAAATTCAGGACAGGGGCGACGATGCCCACTCCCATCAAATTCAAAAATGCTGTCAGGATGATATAGGCGACCGTCCCTTTCGGCGCTCCCCCGTCTTTTGCTATCGCTGCCATGTTTTCCTATTTTCTATTCTGTTGATTCAACGGTGATTGTGCCGAGCGTGTGATAATCTGCCGCTGTGTCATCAACCGCAAGGCGGCTCATCGGATCAGACGCATCGTACCAGCCCATGATAACGGTATACGTCCCCGGTGGTAAATCCGCCGGAAGCAGAATGGCATGATGATCGCTGATTGGTTGGCGTGAACCCCACGCTGTCGTCTGGTCTGATCCGCCTCTTGGGTGGCTGTCGCGCTGCGCGACGAGCACGCCATCGGCGTTAAGCACCTGCACGAATATCTTGTAATCACGCGGAAAACGAGTCAGCGTTTCCCATGTGAAATCAAATGCGAGTATCCCACCCGCCGCGACCGTTTCGCCGCTCATCCGGCATTCGATCAAGTGTACCAACGTTCCCTGAAACACTGCCGTAGGGCATTCGCGCGGCAGATCAGGATTGACGACATAGCGCGCCAATCGCAGATCACCGATCCACACGTTATCGATCTGGTAGGCTTCGGTGTTCAACCCGTTCCAGATATTCCCCTGTGGGTCGCGTTCCTGCTCTCCCCAAAAAAGTGCGTCGATCCGGTCGGTACTGCTCAAAATATGAGCAAGAGCAACGGTTGTTTCGATATCAAAGTCGAAATTTACCGGCAGCGGATACACCCGCGTTTCGCCGTGATAGTAATATGCAAAAACTTCGCGCTGACTCTGCGAGACCAGCACAATCGCATCATTTGCGCCGAGTTCCGCCTCCATACGCGCCGCCACACTGCGATAATCCGCCCGCTGCCAGCGCGGATCACTGTAGAGCGGCGGCACGATCGTCACCAGATTGACCAGCATCCACGCCGCCAGCGCCCCGCCTAGCAGTGTGGATACGAATTGTAAGCGTCTTTGCGCCTCCGCGTCTTTGCGTCTTTGCGTTAAGGCTTTTCCAATCACCCACACGCCGCGCGCCATCCACACCACCGCGCCGATCTGCGCCGGAAGTAGAAATTTGAGGTTGCTTTCGCGTGTGACGCCCAAAATCAAGAACAGACTCACCGGAACAGCGGCGAGCAGGATCGGAGCGACCCACACGCGATTCCCGCGCACGGGTGCGATCAACCCGGCGATCAACAACAGGATCGGGATCGCCAGCGTGATATTGTCCGCCGTAACGCCGAAGATCAACCACTGCGCCAGCCGCGCCCCGGCTTCGGCGGCGGGGATGACTCCGCCCGCCTGCTGCCAGCCAGAAAGCTGGTTGATCGCAGTCGGTATCCACACGAGGAATAACACAAACGTCAGCACCGCCGCACCGAGATACATCGTGATCATGCGCCCACGTTTGCCCCGCTGCTCCGCGAGCATGATCAGCAGGGTGACGACTTGCGCGGCGATCACGAACGCATACGCATAATGCGTCCACATGCCCGCCGCGTTGATCACGCCGAGCACCGCCGCCCGCCGCCAAGACGGACGCTTGATCAGCGCCATCACGAGCAGAATCGACGCCGCGCCCCACAGTGCGAGTAAGGCATACATGCGCGTTTCTTGCGCGTAATACAGGTTAAACGTGTTGAGCGCCGCAAATCCCGCACCCAGTACCGCCGCCCATGCGGGCATGATCCGCCGCCCGATCCCGTAAGCGACCGCGACCGTAAGCACACTCGCAAACGCGGACAAGGCGCGCAAGGCGAATTCGCTTTCGCCCGTAAACGTCACCCAAGCGCGCAGCGCGAAGTAATACCCCGGCGGATGAATATCCCCGGCGGCGCTGGCGGCGATTTCGTCGAACGGGCGAGTCGCATTCACATAACTGATGCCTTCGTCGTGCCAGAGCGACTGCGCCCCCAACAGATGAAAACGCAGCGCAAAGGGAATCAAAAGCATCAGCGCAAGGGCGCTAAGGCGCAGGGACGCAGAGAGTCGGCGCGAAGTCATGCTTTTCTCCGGTGTTCAAGCCAAACATAAGCAGAGATCACGAGTAAAATCCCGACGGGGACGACAGCGACGGCAAAGACGGGCAGCACGTTTTTGAGCGTGTGATCATTTACTTGCACCGATTCAACATAAAGCGGATTCCCGTCCTGCATGACCCGAATCGAAATCTCGGCGGTTGCAGCGGACATTCCCAATGGGATCGTGTAATCGGCGGGTTGATCGCTCACCGTCAAGCGGTGTTCGTCATTCCCCACGCTGACGATCACGGATGCCGTGCCAAACGCGGCGCGCATACGGAAAATCGCCTCCGTGCCGTGTACGCGAAAGTGACTCGCGTAGCCCTGCTGAAGCCCCATCGCGTAGCCATACGGTGAATCAGGAACGTTGATTCGCTCGACGCCGGTATCATGCTGCGTTCCCCATCCGTAAGGCTCATGCATACCGCGATACAGTATCGGAGTTTGCGTGGTGATATAGTCGCGCATCGCATCATAGACCGGTCGCGGCGTAAAATCCGGCTCAACCATGCGGAAGTAATACCAGCTTTGATTGCGTTCGCTTTCGCCCGCCCGCTTGAAGAACCAGTAGAACATCACGCCCAAATACGGGTAATCCTGTTCTGCCAGTTCATACCCCATCGGCATATAACGCGCGGCTTGTTCCGCTGTGACGACGCCGTATGCCTCCCGTGACTGCACATCCGGCGGCACTTCCGGCGAATCAATCGGATTCCATGCCGCCTCGCTCAACCAGATCGGCGTATCGGTGTCGCCGTTGGCGACCATCAGATCGCGCAAGTAGCGGTGACGCGTAAACGTGATCGTCGTCGGGCGTGTGCGTAAATCCGTTGGCGCGGAGAAGAATCCGTATGCTTGCGCTGACAGCACATCGAAGCACTCACCCGCCCCCGCGTCGTACATCCGCTGCAAAAAGATTAAATCGTTCAAATCGCGTCCGGTGAGTTCGAGCGTGGGCGCAAGCGCTCCGGTGATCACCACAATGTCGGGGTCAACCGCTTTGAGCGCGTGATATGTCCGGCACAATAACTCGGTGTATGCCTCAGGGTTAACCGATTGATTCCCCCATTCGGGGTAAATATTCGGTTCGTTCCACACTTGATAATAATGAATGCGTCCCCGGTAGCGCTCCGCGAGGGTGACGGCGAAATTGACAAAATCCTGCACATCATCCGGCGGCGCAAACGATCCGATCTCAGGGTTGGCATGCGTCCACGCGGGCGGATTATCGAGCCGCGCCATGATCGCTAAGCCGTATTGATCCGCCAGATCAACAATGTTGTCGTACTTATCCCACGCGTTGACGACACCCGTGATCGCCTCGTTGCGGCGGTCGCTAAAATCACCGCGTCCGTGAACTTCGATATCCTCCCAGCTAAACTGCTGGCGAATCCACGTAAATCCTGCATCAGCGATCATGCGGAGCGACTGCTCACGCTTGGCGATCTCGACTTCTTGCTCTAAGAATGTGTTGATCCCATACGGTGAGAGATTGGCATAGCGCACCGGCTGATCGAGCGCGAGATCAAGCGGCGGACGGGTGAGATTGCTCCCCAATTCGATCATGCCGCGAATTTGCGCGACCATCGATTCTTCTCCGGTCAGCCGAAAAAAGAGTGTCCACGCCGCGCCGTGATTGGCGAGATCAAGCGCCAGTGCGCCAATCAAGAGGAGGGCAATCAGCGCGCCAACTGCCGCGCGTTTGAGCGTTTTTGAGAAGCGAGTATGTGTATGCATAAAGCGAGATTATACCTCAAGAGTAGATACTCCTCTTTTTGACACATCTATCCCCCAAACGGGTGAAACGAGGTGTGTTCTTTTGCCGTATACTGATCGTTAGTTGAGTCATCTGTTGATAATAGCTGAGGAGCGACGCCTTGTTCGGGAGCAAAAACGGCAAGCACGATGTCCAGAAGCGCGTTGAAGAAATCGCAGAAGATATCGGGGACGACCTGAAGGACTTAGGGCGCAGCGCTCGTGAAGGCGCTGACGACGTTAAGAAACAGGTTGTACGTCAACTTTACGATACGGCAAAGTCGATGCGTAAGGAAGCCCGTGAGCGTGGCGCGAAAGGCGACACCCTCAAGAACGTCAATAACATGGCGAAAGGGTTGGAACGCGCCGCGACCTATCTGAAGTGGAATTCGTATGAAGATATTGGCGAGGACGTGGAAGAAAAGGTCACCAAGACCGTAACACGCAACCCGCTTCAGATGATGCTGATTGTGTTCGCTATCGGTTTGGTAATCGGGCTGGTCATGCGGAATAACCAATCGCGCCAGAATCCACCCGCGACCCCGTAACGGTTACGATAACTCATGTGTTGACAGCCTTGCCCCTGCGGCGGGGCTGTTTTCATTTCTCCCCAAATTCCTGTAAAGTCGATAGTGTACATCCCGCGCTTTTCTGGTGAAGGACTGCCCGATGCCGACTATTTTCGTTTCCTACCGCCGCGCTGATACACAGCCTATCACCGATCGTGTTTACGCCCGCCTTGCTCAAGTGTTTGGCGAAAAAAGCCTGTTTCGTGATGTCGATTCGATCCCGCTGGCACAGGATTTCCGCGCCGCCATTGAAAAAGCGATCATTCTTGCGGACGTGCTGATCGTTGTGATCGGTCAGGATTGGTTAGATTCAGTCGATGCGAACGGTGCGCGCCGCCTCGAAAACCCGATTGATGCGGTGCGGCTCGAAGTCGAAACCGGCATGCGCCATGCCAAGCTGATTGTGCCGCTGCTGGTCAACGGCGCGGCGATGCCCCCGGCGGATCGACTGCCGCCGAGCATGTATCAGCTTTCGTTCATCAACGGCGCGGTGATCCGCCCCGACAAGAATTTCGACGCCGATCTTCAGCGCGTGATCGATTTGATCGCGCAGCGCCTCGGACAACAGCCCGCCGCTTCCAGTACGCCGCCGCCTGCCGCGTCAGCGCCGCAAAACCCCGCGCCTGTCTCCGGGCTGCGGATCAGCGGCGGACGGGTGGTGAATCACGGGCATATTCTTGAACTCAAGGTGAATGATCATACGATCCGCGTCGATACCGCGCCGCTCGGCGTCAAGCAGTCGATTCAATATGACGGAGAACTCAAGGAGAGCCAACCGACCGTATGGGGATTGACGACGCGCTTCACCGTCGCGGAAGATGGACAGCCTGCCGAATACCAAATCAGCACACGCGCGAAAGGTTGGTTAAGCACGCGCTACAATATCGTGGTGAAACGGAACGGCGTAACGATTTACGAGGATTAGATCCCCGCATGATAGAATAGGCGGCGTTCAGCTTACCAAAATGCAGGACTTGGCATGGTCAAATTGATGATCATCTTTCGTACGCCGCAT
>CALBRY010000568.1 GCA_937927665.1 uncultured Chloroflexota bacterium | reverse complement strand
TCACGTTAAAATTCGGAGCGATCACGTCAACTTCATACCCCCGCGCCTCTAAACCGCTTCGCAAAGCATGATAAAATACGGCTGTGCCGCTGCCGCCTGAGACATCGGTCGCCCATGAGGTGATCAGGGTGATTTTCATGTGACGCACTTTCGCTGTGCAGGGGAACTGTGGAGGCGCATGCAAACTAAAGAAGTTTGATTGTAAAACATTTCTCATCATAACGCCGCGCCGGATTCCTCAAAATGAAAAAAAGATGAAAGGATTGTGAACCATGCCTGAGTCGCAGCCAGACAACGCTTTTCAGGTCGAAATCGAAGCGATGGGAACAGGAGGACTCGGCATTGGTCGGCACGGACAGCGAACCGTTTATCTCCCGTTCACCATCCCCGGCGAAACCGTGATCGCGCGCCCGCTGGAAACCGCTGAAACCTTCATCCGCGCCGAAGGCATTACCTTGATCGAGTCCTCTGCGGATCGGATCATGCCGCGCTGCCCGCATTTTGGGATCGGGCGCTGTGGAAAATGCCAATGGCAGCATATCGACTATGCCGCGCAAGTGCTGATCAAGCAGGATGTGTTTACCGAAGAACTCGAACGCGGCGGCATCAAAAATCCGCCCGTCCGCCCCATCATCGCCAGCCCGAAGGCGTGGGGCTACAACCATCATATGATTTTCACGGTCGGCGGCGACCGTACCCCTATCCCCAACGGCGTTGACGAGGACGGCGAACCCGCTTTCCTCCCCAATCCGAGCTTATTTCTCGGTTTTCCGTCAATCGACGACCGCGAATTGATCTCGATTGCGGAATGCCACATTTTGCACCCCGATCTGCTCGATCTCTACGAACAGCTTGACCTTGATTTGACCGGACTCCGCCGCGTAAAGGTGCAGATCGGCAGCGACGGCGCGACCATGCTCATTCTGACCGCGCTCGAAGACATCGCCCCGCAGGTCGAAAGCGAGCTGCGCGTGAGCGTAAATCTCATTTTGCCCGATAATGAACCGATGAACCTCATCGGGGAATCGCATACCCGTTTCAAAGTTCATGGGCGCGAGTTCCGCGTAACCGCCGGGAGTTTCTTCCGCTCCAACGTTGATCAAGTACCCGCGCTGGTCGATTCCGTCTTGAATCTGCTTGACCTGCGCCATGATGATGCTGTGCTAGATTTGTATGCGGGTGTTGGCTTATTCAGTGCCTTTATCGCTCCCCACGCCGATCTTGTCTCGATGGTCGAGAGCTATCCCCCCGCCGTCACCGACGCGGATAAAAATCTCGAAACCTTCGGCAATGTCGATGTTTTTGAAGGCGGTGTCGATTCGGTTTTGAACGCGCTCGACGAGCAGTATTCCGCCGCCGTGATCGACCCACCCGCGCAGGGGATCAGCGCCGATGCGCTCAAAGCGCTCACCGAATTGGGCGTCGAACGCGCCGCCTTGATTGTCGATGATGCCGGGGCGCTGGCGAAAGAAGTCAAAAAATTCGTGCGCGCCGGGTACACCTTACAAGCCATCCAGCCGATCGATCTCGCACCGCAAACATGGTATGTCGATGCAGTGGCACTCTTCACGCGGACGTAACGTGAGCACTCAAGGACGATGAATGAATGTACGTGCTTATTTAGACCGGATTCGTTATCACGGCGATACCGCGCCGACGCTGGAAACCCTCACCGCGGTGCAGCAGGCGCACCTCATGGCGATTCCATACGAAAACTTTGATATTCATCTTGGGCGCTATCTTCCATTGGATGATCATTCCACCTTTGAGAAGATCGTCACACAACGGCGCGGCGGCTGGTGTTACGAGATGAACGGCTTAATGGCGTGGGCGCTGCGTGAACTCGGTTTTAGCGTGACACTGCTCGCCAGCGCCGTCAACCGCAGCGCCATTGGCGACCGCGCCGAACGTAATCACTTGATCCTCAAGGTACATTTGGATCGCCCCTATCTGGTCGATGTCGGCTTCGGCAACGGGCTTTTGAAGCCGCTCCCGCTCGAATCAGGAGTCTATCAACAGCATGGTTTTGCTTATGGATTGGTCTACGATATCGAGGATGCGCGCTGGCATTTCTATAATCAACCCTACGGCGGACCCGGCTTTGATTTTACGCTCCAGCCGTACCAACTAAACGACTTTTCGAGCCGCTGCCACGAGCTTCAAACCTCACCGGAATCCGGTTTTGTGCGGAACGTCGTCGCTTACCGCTTCACGCCAACTGGCTATATCGGACTGCGCGGCGCGGTGCTAAAAACTGTCAAGCCCTCCGGTGAACTGGAGCGCACCATCGAAAGCGAAGGCGCATTCCGCCGTGTTTTAAGCGAACTTTTCGATTTGAATCTATCATCAGATCAACTGTCTACGCTGTGGCAAGTTGTCTGGCAGAAGCATCAACAACAGAAGAACGCCGACAGTTAGCAGAAAGACGCACACGGGAGACTCTACGATGAGGTTGGAATACACAGTCAGCTTGCGCGAATTTAAGCAGCGTGCCTTTAATGTTAAGATGATCTGTTTCCCCCATAAGGCGCGTGCTGGACGGCTTGTGCTGCCCTTTATCGGACATCCATTCTTACGCGTCGAAACGATGATGCTCACGCACGGTCCCGCCGCTGAACCCATCGAAGCGATAGAAAACGGGCTGACACTCACCCTCTCACCGGGCGATGAACTCACCTTAACCTATCGCGTGGTCACACCCTTTACCGAATGTATGGGCGCAGACCGCGAATCCGAGGTGATCTTCCCGTTCATCAGCGATTACGAGGCATTTTTCGGAACAGGAATGCTTGCCTATTTCGAACCGCTGCAAGAACTCGAAACCGATATGGCGATCTCGTTTGAAGCGGTCGATCTCCCGTCCGGTTGGCGTCCCATCACCAGCATGACGACCGGCGGCGCGCACCCCGCCAAACTCGACGGCTTTTTCTGGTATGCCTGCCGTTCGCCGCAACCGCAGGAAACAACCATCCGTTCGGAAAACGGCGATATTTCGTTTCGTGTGCTAACGCAAAAAACGAAAAACTTCATCCCCGTACAAATCCCCGGCTTTGCGGATCAACTCGCGGATGTGGCGCTGATCGCGCTGGCGAAACGTTGGCTCAATTGGCTGGAAAAATATCTCGCACCCTACAGCGGACTCCGCGATATTGAGACGCTGATTTTGCGCGCTCCCGATGACTTTAGCCGTCTCACCAATGGGCGCGGGTTTGCAACCGGCGAAAATGTGATGAACGGCATTGTCGCCTACGCACCCGATTCAGCCGATCACGCCGCCCGTTATGGCTATAAAGACTATGGAACATTCCTCGCAAGCGGCTTGCTGCACGAAATCATGCACTCGTATACGACGATGATATGGCAGGGGCGCTATAAATCGGTACTCTATCCCGCGCCTCAATGCCCGCGTGATCATCAGCGCTTGCTCGGTGAAGCGCTCAATCTCTACTTTTCGGATCAATTCCTGTACTGGTTGACCGACCGCCCCGGCGAACATCCCGGACCGTTTTTGCTTTCGCACACCTTCCGGGAGCAGATTCGCGCCCGCGCCGCCGCCACCAAACGTGATCAACTCGTTGATCTATTCCTGTTCGATTACGGACTGCGCCTCAAAGGATCATCCTTGATGACGCTGTTCGGGGCGATGATCAAAAGCAAGCAGGCAGAACAGCCGCGTGTCCCGTATCGCTCTGCCGAATTTATGCTGGAGATCATGCGTGATGTGCTGCACATTCACGCCCCGGAACTCGAACCGCTCATCACCGGATCGAACACGCCGGATTATGCGCGCCTGCTCCCGCCCGCCCTCGCTTCTTCCGCTCAGCTAAGCGACCGCAAAGAATAGCACGAGGACAGGGCATGCCCTGTCCTTTTCTTGCTCCTGCCCCATATGTTTTCGCCTCTAACCCTGATTCGTACAAAAATACCAGTCACAACCTGAGTTTTTTATGAGAATTTTGCTTGACATTCACCTCAATTCTCCCCTAAACTCCCTGATTAGCATCTTGCAAATTAAACATGATTGCAGGCGGCTGCATCGAATTCTCATTTCAGCACTTGGATGGAGTTTTACAGATGGCACAGCGTATGCGCGGCACCGTGAAATGGTTCAGCGCGGAGAAGGGGTACGGTTTTATTACCCCTGAAGACGGACCGGACGTTTTCGTTCACTTCAGTGCAATTCAGGAGAACGGATATCGCAAGCTGGAGCAGGGCGAGGCGGTCGAATTTGAGATCACCGAAGGTCAGAAAGGCAAGCAGGCATCCGACGTTGTGCGGGTTGCGAAGCCAATGGCATAAAGGCGCGCATTCACCTCATTTTTTTAAGATCAATAAGGGCTATCACGGATGATAGCCCTTTTTTATTTTGCGATCCGTTGAACACAGTGCAGATCAGGACACATCATCATCCTGCGAAATGAGCGTCAAATCTGCCGAATCCGACAATGGAAATTTCGAATTGATTGCCGTGAGTGCTTTTTCGTACGTAGACGTGATATAAAAACCGTGTTTGCCGCCGAACAGCTGCATCATCACCGACCCGATGAAGCGGAACAGCGGATTTTCACCGACTATAAGGACAAAATAGCCCGTCCGGTCTTTGTCAACATTTTTGATCGCGCCGCGCAGTTTGGCTAATTGCGGGGTAATTCCTGTGACTTCAGAAGCATCGATGATCATGTGCGCGCCCGTCGCGGTCTGATTATTAAGAGCAACTCCCTCGCGATTCGCGGTGGCAAAGTCTTCAACGGTTAAAAAATCGTATAACCGAATGCCGACGATTTCACCTTCACGCACCCACTTCACTTCCGCACCCATGTTCTTTGTCCAGTTTTCGCTGCGCCTTGCAGTATGCTCTACAAATGTGACTGCAAGCATATTATAAATCACCGCCAGCCAACCCGAATCTAAATTCATGAATAATTCACAGAAACTTAGCCAGTATTCATCAGATGGCTCACCATTGTCGAAATCGGGGCTAAACACTTCATTCTTTTTGAGATCAATAAGGACTATCATCCGGGATAGCTCTTTATTATTCCGCTCACAGGAGCACAAGCACACATGCTAGAACTCGAAGCCATCCGCTCAGAAGCGGCGCGTATCGCGCTGGAAGCGGGTGCGATCTTGATGGATATTTTCGGCAAGCCCCACGACGAGCAAATCAAAACAGGCGTATGGGATATTGTCACCGAAGGCGATAAAGCGAGCGAAGCCCTCATCATCGCGGCGCTGCGTTCTGCTTTCCCCGCGCATGGGATCGTCAGCGAAGAAAACGGGAAATCGGATGCGCCAACGCAGTATCAATACGCTTGGCATATCGACCCCGTAGACGGCACGAGCAATTATGCCCGCCATCTGCCGCACTTTTGCGTCAGCATCGCATTAGCCGATGCCGATCTGAATCCCGTAGTGGGCGTGGTCTATGCGCCGTTTCACAAGGAATTATTCAGCGCGGCGCGCGGCATGGGTGCGACCCTCAACGGCGTCCCTATCCATGTCGCGGATAACAAAGAACTCGGTCGGGCGATCATGACCAGCGGTTTCGCGCCCCGTGCCAAACGCGCCGAAGATTTCGCGCGTTTTACCACCATCGGCGCAAAAGTCCGCGCGATCCGCGTGATGGGCGCGGCGGCGCTCGATATGTGTTATGTCGCTATGGGGCGCACCGACGGCTTCTGGGAAGGCGCGGTCAATTCGTGGGATGTCATGGCGTCAGCATTGATCGTTCAAGAGGCGGGCGGGCGTGTCACCGATTTTTCCGCTCAAACCGGGCAGCATGTCTACCGGGGCGAAGAAGTGTTAGCAACCAGCGGACTCCTCCACGATGAAATCGTCGCGCACTTTGCCGAGGCGACGCGCTCCATGAGTATTCGCTAAAGATCGGTCAACAATCGGTATCGCATTTTTCCCACATGCATATAATCACCTATGGGGTATCGTTTTAGATACTCATTCTATTTAGGGGGGAACAATGCGGTTGAATAAATGGGGTATCGTGATGTTGGCTGCTTTACTACTGGCAGTAGTTATTCCGGTGGCTGCACAAGAAGGAACACCAGAACTGCCGGGGGAATCCATCCTTACCGATATTTTCGCGCCGCGCGGCGTAGAAGTCGATGAGGAAGGGAATCTGTATGTCGCGATTGCTGGAAATGGTGGTGACCGCACGATCCAAGCCCAGACTCCCGACGGAGTCGCCGAGGTTGGCGTTGGGATGACCGGCAGCGTTACCGTGGTTGCACCGGATGGGTCTAGTTCCGAACTTCTGTCCGCGCTTCCCAGCTATCTTACGCCTTCGGAAGCACTCGGCGTCTATCGTGCAATTCCGCACGGTGGCTCGCTCTGGGTGATCTACAGCATGCTTCCGGGCACGCTGTACGGCAACACAATCGTTGAACTGGAGTTGGCAACAATGACCGTGCGTACCGTGATCAACATGAGCGCGTACGAAGCGGATAACAACCCGGATGGCAACGAGATCGATAGCAATGTTGCCGATATCGACTGGGCAGCGGATGGCACGCTCCTGATCGCGGACGCAGGCGCAAATACCCTTTATTCATGGACGCAAGAAGCGGGGCTTGCCGTCGTCAACACATGGCCCGAAAACAGCGTGCCGGATTCGATTGACGTGGCGGAAGATGGCAGCGTCTATATCGGTTTCCTCGGCGCAGGGTTGGCTCCCGGCGCGGGCAGAATCGAACAATGGCAAGATGGTGAACTCGTCAATACGTGGGACGGCTTGAACGCCGTGAGCGATATTCTCGTCACGGATGAGGGCGTGCTTGCGGTTGAACTGATCCGCTTTGGCGCAGAAGGTCCCGGACCCGGCGGCGTTGTGTTGGTCGCTCCCGATGGCACGGTCACTCCTGTCGTTGAAGGGTTGATGGCTCCGTTCGGCATCGCGCAAGCGGCGGACGGCGCGCTCTACGTCAGCTATGGCACAATCGCGTTTGCACCGGGAATGAGCGGCGGCGTGATTCGCGTCGCAGGCGGCATGTAATTCTCACGATAAATCCCGCGCCTGATTCCAGACGAATCGAGCGCGGGATTTCACCCCTCCTTGTCACTGTTGGTTTCTCTCCCCGGTTTGGTACAATACGTGCAGCGTTTCAGCGAAAAAAGGGCATTTCGATGACCGACGATCGGGTCGCGGTACTCGACGGAATAGCAGCGCAGGTGCGGATATGTACGCTCTGCGATTTGTACAAAGGGCGCAATAATGCCGTCCCCGGCGCAGGTGATTATCAGGCGGAAATCCTGTTTATCGGGGAAGGTCCCGGCTTTTATGAAGATCAAAAAGGGCTGCCATTTGTCGGCAGGAGCGGCGATTATCTTGAAAAGATGCTCGCCCTGATCGGCTACACCCGCGATCAGGTGTTTATCACCAATGTCGTAAAGTGCCGCCCGCCCGAAAACCGTGATCCCCTACCCGACGAGATCACCGCCTGTAAACCGTATTTGGATTCACAGGAAACAACGATGAATCCGCTGTTGATCGCCACCTTGGGGCGATTCAGCATGAATCGCTATTTCCCCGGCGGGAAGATCACCCAGTTACACGGCAAGCCGAGAATCGACGAAGTGGCGCAGCGGGCATATATGCCGCTGTTTCATCCGGCGGCGGTTTTGCGAAATCCAACGTTAGAGCCTCAGATGCAAGCGGCGTTCAAATCGATTCCCGCGCTTCTGGAGAAAATTCGCCAGATGCGCAGCGGGGCATCTCCCGCCACCAGCAGCAGCGGAGGATCAACACCACCGCCATCGACTCCGCCCCCTAGCAAGGACGAAAAGCCGAAGCAGCTCTCGTTGTTCTAAACATCGCAGTACATAGGGGGGTGAAGGTGTCCCGGTGGGCATCCCGGTCTTCAAAACCGGCGGCAGGTCGCGTGACGGGCTGCGGTGGGTTCGACTCCCATTCACTCCCGAGAATTGATGCTACGTTTCCTCAGCGCCTCCCACTTTCCCAACTTCGTCTAGAGAGCGGGAGGCAGATTCCAAGCCTAACGATAAAACGTCTTCGACCAATCGATCTGGAGTTTTTCCACATCCGGCTTGAGATGCCCACCAGTCGTTTGCCATGGCATCACATGCGGCTGTAACCAATCGATTTGCTGCGCGTACGCCGTGCCGATCTCTTGCATCAAGCGGATGTGCGGCATTTCCCGCGAGTCCAATCCTAAACTATTCGGATCAGGGCGTCCGAGGGTCGAAATCCCCAGATTTTGCTCGACATTCTCGCGGGTGAGCAGCGGATTGTAGCGGCGGAA
>CALBRY010000567.1 GCA_937927665.1 uncultured Chloroflexota bacterium | reverse complement strand
AGGCGAGATGCTTTCGAGCGGCACATTTCAGCTTACGCTAACGCGATCCACTGCGCCCCCACCCGGCACCCCGAACGATCCGCAGCAGCCGCCGGACTTTGGCGTTCCGGTTGAGACTCTCGCTTACGGTGCGGTCACGAATGGGGAGATTAACGCCGATCTGCCGCTGTATTTCGCATTCTTCGGCAGTCAAGGCGATCTTGTCCGGCTGATTTTGACGCGCACAGGCGGCGATTTGCTGCCGCTGGCGCGCATTTATGATGATCAGCGCCGCGAGATCGGGCGGGATGCTCAAACCCGCGATACAGAAGCGATCGTATATGCGACACTGCCGCAAACGGGTTGGTATTTGATCGAAGCAGGGCGGCGCGAAAGCACCGGCGCTGGCACATTCGATTTATTTATCAACAAGCTTGCTAACGCGGTGCTGCGCGTCGGTGAGTCAGTATCCGGAGAGTTCACGCCGGATTCGCCCGCGCTTTCGTATATTGTGAATGCGCGCTTAGGTGATCAGATCAGCGCAACGATGTTCACGGTCGAACAGGGATCAACCGTACAGCCGCAAATCGAACTGCTAGACCTGAGTTTACGCGGACTTGACCGCGCGACGGGTGAGCGCTTCGTCACCGTAAGCGGCGTAATCCCGCGCAGCGCACCGTATATCATCCGTGTGACCAATCGCAACCCGAACGCATCCGGCGCGTTCAATTTGCGCCTTTCGAGTGTTCCGGCAACGCTGACCGCGCTCAACGCGGAAGTGCTGCCGTATAACGATCAAACCGAGGATGTGATCAACGATGTCGCGCCGGTCGATCTGTATCGGTTCAGCGGCAAAACGGGCGAACTGGTCACGATCACCATGACGGCGCTCACACCGAGCAGTCAGCTTGATCCGTACCTGATCCTGATGGACGGCGACTTGAACGAACTCGCCGCGAACGATGACACCGCTGCCACCCGTGATGCGCGCATTGTGCAGTATCGACTGCCCAAAGACAGCGAATATTTGGTGTTGGCGTCGCGGTCGAATCTCGGATCGGGGACGACGAGCGGTTCTTATCGTCTGTCGCTGACCGTCGGTGAAATTCGGCTGGAAGAAGGCGCGCTCTCCGCTTCGTTGGTGTGGGGGACAAGCGCAGACTTAAACCTGTTCGTCCGTGATCCGAACGGCACATCGATCAATTGGAGCCGACCGACCAGCACCAGCGGCGGCGCGCTTCAGATTGACAGCAATACCGGATGCACCACGCCGAGCGATCAACCGATTGAACATATCTACTGGGCGAACGAACCCCCTACCGGAGATTACGGAATCTGGGCGTGGTATCAAGCGGGATGCGGCGCGACGACTTCGACGCCGTTCCGGTTGACGGTGATGCTCAATGGTGAGCCGCTGCTTGTGATTCAAGATGAACTCCTGCCCGGTCAGCGTTACGAGGCGGCGATCCGTGTGGGATCGGCGGGGCAGGGTTTTATCGTCGATACGGGGATGATTACGCAGCCGCTCCCCCAGCAGACGGTCAGCGAAGGCGGCGATCCGCTGATCAGCATCAGCGCTCCGGTTGAGGCGGAAATCACCAACGAGGTGTATGCACGCTTCTACCAGTTCAGCGGCACACTGGGCAACCGGGTGCGGATCACTGTCGTAACCGTTACGGGCGATCTCGATCCGACGCTGGCGCTGTTATCCAGCAGTGACATCATGCTGCCGGACGGCAGTAACGATGACGCGGGAGACGGATCGCGCAACGCGGCGCTGGAATACACGCTCCCGTACACCGGGCAGTACATCATCAATGTGAGCCGCTATGCTGCGCGCGGCGGCTTAACGACAGGTCGATTCCGCCTGCTCATCGAATTGGTAACGGCGGGCGAAGGATACTAGCGCGCCCCCGATAACGCCCATCTCGCCGTGCGCGCATCGCTGATGTGTTCCGGCGGAGATGGGCTGTCCATTGATTGATCAGGGGCGTGACTCCTCGGTATCGTCAACCGCATCGTCTTCTACGGGCGGATTAGCAAACAAGGCGAGAAATCCGCATGTTTGACAGCGCCGCGTCTGAATCGGCGTCTTGAAGAATGCTGCTTTTCGCCGCGCCTTCGCCTTGCCAAAACCTTTCCGCTCAATCACCAACGCCGTCGTCGGTGTGCCAAAATAAAGCACGGCGCGTTTGGTCTGGGTGCGGGCATACTCCCCGATGGAATCTTCATACTCAATCTCCGCGCTGCCCCATTCATGCGATGTGCCGCCGCAAATGGGACAGGGATTTTCCGGGATGCTCAATGTGACCTCCATACACTTTGCAGCATGGCAAATCATGCTGCGATCAGAAAAAAGCTGCAAAAAACCATCCGGATTGACCGCATTTTGTGCCAACCGCGAAACGTATTTTCCACCACTGCGTAAAGAAGAACAGATACAAAGCGAGAAGCACTTCGCGTAATGAATGTGACCCATCAGGGGGTATCATGGCTTTCAATTCTGGTTCATCAGGCTCAAATTCACGCAATACCGTTCCCGCGCTCATTCTGATCGGGTTGGGCATCCTCTTTCTCATCGCACAGGTTAGCGGCGGCATCGGCTGGTTGTTTGGTACAGCTTGGCCCCTGTTGATTCTACTACCGGGACTGCTGTTCTTCGGTGTGGCATTTTTTGGCGATCGCCATATGGCGGGCTTCTTCTTCCCCGGCACGATCGTGACCGGAATCGGCGCAATCCTGCTGTTCCAGAATGTGACGGATCGTTGGGAATCGTGGGCGTATGTATGGGCATTGATCCCGGCGTTTGTCGGCTTGGCGCTGATGTTGAGCGGTAACAAAGTCGAAAGTGAAAGTCAGATCCGGGCGGGGCGCGGGCTGCTCTTGTCGTTCGGTATCGTCTTTCTCGTACTCACGGCGTTCTTCGAACTGTTCATTTTCGCGGGAAACGCCGGACTCGCAGAGTGGATTCTTCCGGTGGCGTTGATCTGCATGGGCTTGTATCTGTTCTTCGGTGGACGTAACCCGCTCACATCGGGCGATAAAGCTAAAAACGAGTAACGCCACATCCCCGTCATTCAAAATCCACGCTCACCCCTCCCATCTTCCGCCTACATAAGCTGATCTGAAAGAGGGTACGGGGTGAACGTGGATATAACCGAGAAATAAAAATCCGCATTCATCTGGTATAATGCGATTGGATCAATGTCATGTGTTCTTCATGCAAAGCACCCACATACTATCTTGATCAATCGCTGCAACTCTGCGGATAAGGTGAAGGAATGACGGCGGCGCGCAATCAGATTATCGACACAACCTGCACTCTACTAGAGCTTCAGGGGTATCATGCGACCGGACTCAATGAAATTTTGCGCGAGAGCGGAACTCCCAAAGGATCGCTTTACTATTACTTTCCCGGTGGCAAAGAAGAATTGGTGATTGAGGCATTAAGCCGCGCCGGCGATATTGTCCTTCAGCGGATCAAAGAGCATTTGGCGACCACGCCGGATGTGACCGAGGCGATGCGCGCGTTTATCTGCAATATTGCCGTGCATGTCGAGTCCTCCGGTTATCAAGCGGGCGGTCCGATCACCACCGTTGCGATGGAAGTTGCCGCGCGACAAGATCGGCTGCGGGTTGAATGCCATCGTATCTACGAGAACTGGCGTCAGGCGTTCCGCGACCGTCTCGTCGAAGGCGGAATCGATCGTGACCGCTCCGAAAGACTTTCTTCGTTTATTCTCGCCTCAATAGAAGGCGGTATCCTGCTGTGCCGAACATACCGCAGTCCTAAACCGCTCCGCGATATGGCGGCGGAAATCGCAGTCCTGCTCACCGCCGCCCGATAGCCGAATCAATGATGCTTTAGCGTCCGGTGTAGTTGCGGAGATACAGCCAATCATGCCCGATCGTGCGGCGGCTGACTTTGGCGACATTCGGCATGGTGCGCTTAAAGTGATTGATCTTGACGCGCCGCCACACTTTTTCGACAAAGGCGCGATCAAATCCTTCCGCGACAACTTCATCAACGGTATAGCGCTCATCAACCATGAGCAGCAGCACTTTATCGACTTCGGCATACGTGAAGCCGAGTTCGCCTTCATCGGTTTGACCTTCCCACAGGTCAGCGCTCGGCGGCTTGGACTGCACAGGCGTAGGGATATTCAGCGCGGCGGCAAGCTGGCGAACCTGTGTTTTGTACAGGTCGCCGATCGGCTGGAGCGCGACGCCGCTGTCGCCGTAAATCGTCGAGTAGCCGAGGAGCATCTCGGTTTTGTTGCTCGTGCCGACAACCAAGCCGCCATACGTCGCCGATTGATCGTACAGGACGATCATCCGCAGACGCGCCATGATGTTTCCCTTACGCAGCCCGTTCATATCCGGAAACTGCCCGATCAGCGCATCCGCCATATCGGTGATCGGCACGGTCATCGTTTGTAAGCCGAGATCGCGGATCACGAGATCGGCATCGTCGAGGCTGTCCTGTGACGAGGTTCGGTAGGGCATACGCACAGCGAGAACATTTTCCGCGCCGAGCGCCTCCGCCGCCAGATACGCCGAAAGCGCCGAATCGATTCCGCCGGATAAGCCGATCACAGCACGGCGCATCCCTGCTTTATCCATCTCGTCACGGATGAAGCCGCACAGCATTTGACGGGCAACATCAGCGTTGATCGTCAGCCGCTTGACGAAATCTTTCTCTTCGGTGGGGATATGGAGATGTTTCATAGCGTGTGTTCGTCTTTCGCCAAAATGCGGGCAAGCTCACGCTGGACAAGCGCGGGGCGCTCATCACGCAGCAGGGGAAGGCGAGCGCGGGTGCGGCGCACTTGATTCAGGTCGATTTCGTGGGTGATCAGCATCTCTTCAAAGTAGTGACCGCGCACGAGAAACTTGCCATCCGGATCGACAATCGATGAGCCGCCCCAAAACACTTTGCCGTCTTCGTAGCCCACACGGTTGACATGCACCACGTAGTTTGTGAAGGCACTCCCGTATGCCTGATTAACCTGTTCAACCCAGCGCGATTCGGAGAGGCGCTCACTGCCATCGAGTCCGCGTCCGGGGCTGGAACTGCTGAAAATGAGTAAATCCGCGCCATCCATCCATAGAATATACGGCGGGGAGATATGCCAGAAATCCTCGCAGATCAACATGCCGACGCGCCCGAATCGGGTATCGAATGCGCGCACGCCTTCCCCGACATCGAAATAGCGCGCTTCATCGAACATGCCATAGGTGGGCAGATATACCTTATGATGCACATGGACAACCTCGCCGCCGCTGAGATACCCCTGTGCGACGAAATACCGCTGGCGGCTGTCACGCTGCACAAAGCCGACCACCAGATCAAGCCGCTTACTCGCATCGAGCAGCCGCTTGAATACCGGATCATCCGCATGGGCTTCGAGCGCAACTTCCGGGACGAGGTCTTGCACCTGATACCCGGTCATCGAAAGTTCTGGAAAGATGAGCAGATCCACCCCGGCGGCGGCAGCATCCTCGACTGCCTCCAGATGTTTGTCTAAATTAGCCGTCACATCCCCGATTTTGGGATAAATCTGCGCCAAGCCGACCGTAATTCTCACCCGCTTTTCTCCTCAACGATTTGAGATGAACAATTCATGACCTTTTGCCGCGCTTCTTCCGTTGATGTTGTTCATCCCATACTGCAATTCCCATTCCTGAATGTTCGCATACTGAAACAACCTGCGGATGTGTGCCGAATCATCATAAGTAATCAGCCAGTGATGATTGATTCCGTGCATGATACGCGCAAAACGATCGTGATCGAATGTGGTGTGTAGTTCGCCGCCTTTTCCATACAACTTCGAGCGCGTCGCCGTATAGTACGGCGGATCCAGGAAGATGAAAACAGTCTCCCCTTCCGGCGGGAGTCGAACGATCGTCTCGTAATCCTCGTTGAAAATTTCAACACGCTCAAGCACCCCTGCAAGGGATCGTAAGCGTTCAATGGAGGATGCGGTGAAACGGCTGTCAAACGCCTGCTGCGAATAGCCTCCCGCGTCTGTGACTCCCGAAAACGTGATCCGGTTGCCAATAAAGAACCGAACCGCACGCTCAAAGGGGGTTGAGAATCGTTCCTGATCGGCAAGCAGTTGATACAGATCGCGTCCTCTTTCGGCATATTGATGACGATAGGATTCGACTGCTTGTGCCAGCGCTGCGTTATCATCGCGCGCGGTATACCAAAAATGGATCAGATCGGTGTTCAAGTCGTTGATGACCACCCGGTGCAATCGTGTTTTAAA
>CALBRY010000566.1 GCA_937927665.1 uncultured Chloroflexota bacterium | reverse complement strand
TTGAGGATGTGCTGTTCAGTAATTCAGCCATTTCCCCTACAATTGGGCGGCACTTGGCGAGGAACTAATCTGAATTCTGTCTATCCAACGTACATACGGCATAAGCGATTGCTCCAGGCTTTAGATAGGGGACTGCTGCTGTGATTCGTATTTCCATGCTGCTGCCGTGCTAACTGTGTATTTGACACTGAATAAGGAATTTGATTATTCACAAAAAGTCGGGGCAAGCTGAGCTTGCCCCGAAAACGTCTATATCATGCGCGATTACTCGCTTGCGCCGACCATGCCTTCTAGAAGCTGTGTCAGATACCACACATCCAGCGGTTCGACCAGTTCACCATCGGCGGCAAGTTCTGTGCCGTCCTGAAGGTTCAGGGGTCCTTCCCACAGTGCGAAGCTGTCCGGGATCATCGGGTTCGTCGCATATTCCGCAAGGAACGCGATGAACTCATCAAGCTGACCGGCGGCTTCTTCGCTCAAGCCCGCGCCGGGGATGAAGCCAACAGCCGATGTGTCACGATTATTGATATCTGTCCAATCGGGTTCGATCCAATCCCAATGCGGTTCCCACGTACCATCGATCACCGACTGCACGATGGCGATATACTGCGGACCCCAGTTGAAATATGGCACACCGAGACAAATTTCAGGAGCGATATCGCACGCGCCTTCAAAGTCATACGGCACTGCGAAAACGGCTTCGCCGTTCGCGGCACGCTGACCGGCAACTTCGATTGCGTTCGGGGTGTCAATACCGCTGATCACGACATCCGCGCCGCTGTCAAAGAAACGATTCGATTCTTCCGTCGGGTCAAGCGTGACGCCGGGGATATTGAACCAGAAGCCAATCCATGTCACCGTGAATTCGAGATCTTCTGCACTGCCGCCGCCGTAGGTTTCATAGCAGTAGCGCGCACCAAGATACGCCGAAGCGGCAAGGCGGCGGGTTTCCGCATTGATGAGCGGTCCAAGATAACCGATGCTGCCGGTTTCCGTCGATAAGCCTGCCGCGCATCCGGCGATCAGCTTACCCCACTCCATCATGCCCATCGTATTGCCAACATTTTCCGGGGCTTCGCCGGTGAGCGCATTATCGCCCGACGCATTGACGAAAATGATTTCCGGGAATGCTTCCGCTACAACGTCGGTATCTTCTTCAAATGCATCCGACGTGGTGAAGATCAACTGAGCGCCCTGATCCACCATCTCCGTCACCACATCCAGAAGCGTGGTTTCCGGCGCGTCTGCCGGGTTCAGGCTGGGGAAGAACACCATCCGCGAATTCGGAATCATTTCCTCGATGTATTGTCCGGCTTCGTAGTGCGCTTGGCTCCAACCACGGTCATTTTCAGGACCGACAAGCACCATACCAAAGACGAACTCATCTTCCTGAGCTACTGCCGGGATCACCGCTAACAGAACGACTGCCGCGAGAAGGGCAATACCGAACCAATTTTTCTTCATCATGCGTTTGCTCTCCCTGCTATGGGTAGAAAGGCAACGTGACGAGTTTAACAGGCTGTAAAGAATTTCCAAGTCATGCAAACGCCAAAAAAACGGGGCAGTGTTTGTGCAGTTCGATAAATGGACAAATTCGGGCGGCGCTGATATACGCCGCCCGCTGGATTTATGTTTCTGGCGGTTCTGCGCTTTTATCAGCAGCAGAAACAAGCTGTTCCACGCGCTGCTGAATCCGCCGATCAATCTCGTCACGGTTCAACGATGATTGGCTGACCAGATCATCAAATTCGCACTGATCCAGTTTGAGGACTTCAACCGCCGTTGTCGCCCGCACCGTTGCCGTGCGTTTGCCGCCGCGCCGCAGCCCGATTTCGCCAAAGTATTGACCCGCCCGCAAATGCGCGACCACTTTCCCGGCGGCGTTCTCGTCGATAATATCCACTTCGCCCTGTGAGATGATGTAGAACGTATCCGCTGCATCTCCCTGCTTAACGATCGTCTCCCCTTCGTCGAAAATCTCCGACTCCACTTGATTGATCACCCGGTGAAGTTCCTCAGGGCTGAGGGTTGGCAGCGCTTGAGCGATGTAACGTTCATAAAGATTCGTGAGACGGCGCGAAATTTCCGCGTCGATCTGCTCACGGCTCAAGCCGCTGTCCTGAACCAGATCCGCGAACTCCTGCCCGTCCAGCTTCAATAATTCGACATCCGTCACAGCCCGCACCGATGCCGTGCGTTTCATCCCTTTACGCAGCCCAACCTCTCCGAAATACTGTCCGGCGCGCAAGTTAGCGAGTAAATCGCTCATCTCGCCTTTTTCGTTCTCTTTATAGACTTCAACGATCCCCTTGCTGATCACGTAAAACCCGTCAGCTTCTCCGCCCTGCTTCAAGATGATCGTTCCGGCGCGGTAGCGCTCAACATCCAGCTTACGCGAAACAGTCATGAGTTCTCGCCCGCGCAGTCCCGGCAGCGCGAGTTCAAGATACTTGTCATATCCTTCACGCAGCGCGAGCAAAAACCCGATCCCCAGCGCCGTAAACGTAACCAGTGAGTAAATGAAGGACAAAACGGGGCGCGTCGGCAGCATCGGATTTAATCCGGGGACATACGCGCCGAGCATACCGTTTTGCGAGAACAACCCATACTTGCCCGCGACATCATAAAAGCGGACAAGCGTTGTCTCTAACCCGACTGGAACCGCCGCCACTTGTTGACCATCCGCGATCGTCGCCCACAATTGGCGTGTTCCGCTGAATACGACTTCGCGGTCAAACAAGAATGTGTAACTGACATAAAAGGTATCAAGCGTCTGAACAGCAAGCACCGCGAACGCGATCCACAGCGCCGCACTGCGCGGAAAGCGCGCCAGCAGAATCCCCGTACTTATCCAGCAGAATAAGATGAATACGAAGCTCACCACTTCCATATTCAACTGTCCGAATATGCCGCAGGCAGGCGCGCCGCTCACCTGAGAGCCATCAGCGGCGAGATACGGCGAACCATTCGCGGATGGCGCGACAATAATACTCGCGCTGAGTCCCGTCGCGGCGCTGTTGGGATCGCGCATACCCGCTTCGATCGCCCGCGCCGCGTTTTCTTCGGTATCCACGGGCGGCGGGCAGGTGATGATCCCATCAAGCACGCGCGCGGCGGTGAACTGTGCGATGTGTTCCCCCACCCGAACACTGACAATCAGCAGCAGCACGCCAAAGATCGCCAGCCACCCATAATGGCGCACTTTCTGCAAGCTCTCGACAAACAACGGCGGAATCCACGGCAGCACCGCAAACAGAATCACCAGATAAATCGGCTGACGGGTCAAGATCAACCCGATCACGGCAATCAGCGATGCGCCTGCCGTCCCCACCAAAACAGAATCGGGAATTCGTCGAAAACGACCTGCGGTCATGAGGCAGCCCCCCGGCTCAATTAATTCGGTTTGCGCGAACGCCGCACGGCGACCGCGCCGAACAAAATAGTAACAATAGCTGCAAAGATAATCCCGATCAGCAGCCCGGTAGATCGACTGCTCCAATCATCCAGCGTCACGACGCGTCCGGCGGTTTCTTGGGCGCTGGTGACCTGCATCACAGCGAAAATTATCGCGGTCAGACGATAGCGGCGGAGGTGATCGAGCATAAGTTTGCACGCCTCTCAAATTCTGTTAGGTGATATCCGAGTCTATAGAGGATCACCCGGCGCGTGCAATGGTTGAAAAAATCTCACGGGTGTTGACGAGTAGCGCGCCGCGAAGTATGTTACAATCGTTGGCATACGCGGCTCGTTTACCGAACAGGTGATCCATGCCTGAAATCAGCCTGAGAGATTATCTCAACAAGCTGGAAAATGCGCTGTTCGCTGGCAGTGCGGATGAGGTGATTCATCACAGCCGCCACATCTTGCAGTTTTACCCCAAAAACGTTGCAGCCTACCGCTATCTGGGGCGAGCGCTTGTGCACAACGCACGTTGGGAAGAAGGCAGCGCGGCGCTGCGGCGAATTCTCAGCGTGATTCCGGATGACTACACTGCACACCTCGGCTTAAGCGAAGCTTATGACGGGCTTAAACGGGGTGATAGTGCGATCTGGCATCTGGAACGTGCATTCGAACAGCAGCCGAACAATCGCGATCTAATCGAAGGTGTTCGCGCGATGTATCGCCGTTACCGTGCGGTTGAACCCAAAATCGGGTTGACCAGCGCGGCTGTTGCGCGCCAACATCTCGCCAATCGTCGCTTCGATCAAGCGATCGAAACCTTGCGCGGTGCAGTTTCACGCGCACCCGATCGTGTTGATCTGAAAGTGATGCTTGCACAGGTGTTGTGGCAAACAGGCGATCAAGTCGGCGGTGCAGAATCGGCGCTTGATGTCCTTGAAGTGCTGCCGGACTGCATGGAAGCGAATGTCATTCTGACACGCCTATGGCTCGGTGAAGATCGCCCATCCGATGCACAGCGCTATCTCAGCCGGGTTGAGTCGGTTGATCCGTACCGTGCCTTGGAAATCGCACAGGGCGATGCTCCCGACGATGCGTTCCGGTTGGAAGAACTCGATTACCAGCGCTTCGCCAAGTCGGAAGCCTCTAACGCGAAACCTGATTGGCTCAAACAGGTCACGCACGAGAACAGCTCATTCGCCGCCGCCGTCGATAGCGGCGCGGAACAAGCTGAAACGGATTGGAATCAATGGTCAAGCGGGATGCTCAGTTCCGCCGCCGCTTCGGCTCCAAGTCCTGAACCGATCAATTTCGGCTTTGACGAAGAATCCGAAGTTCCAGATTTTGATCCCTTTGCTGTTCCTACATCTCAACCCGTCTCTGATTCTCAAACGCAGATGCCGTCAATCGCCGATGATCCGATGGCGTGGCTTCGTGCAGCAGGCGTCGAAGTTCATGATGACGAACCTGCCGCCGTCATATACGATGACGACGATTTTGACGCATCCAGCCCAACCGCGTGGATGGCTGATCACGACGACGAAGTGATCAGCGTTGAGCGTACCGCACCCGCCAGCGACAGTGATCCGATGGCGTGGATGCCCGAACCGCCGGACACCGATGGATTTAACTGGATTGCGGACGACGAGATCGCCCTTCCCTCTGCTCCAGCAGAAAGCGATGCGCCTGTTCAGGCGGATCTCAGTTGGATGCAGGACGAAAGCGGAATTCTAAACGATGCGATAGCGATGGAGCAGTTGAGCGCTCCCGAACCCGTCGCCCCGGAGGTTTCCGATCAGCAGTTCGATCAACTGTTCCCCGATCTGGAGCTGCTCACCTCTGATGTGACTCCGGAATCCCTCGGCGAAGTTGAAGACGCATCGTTCAATTTTGAGTTTGAATTTGAACCTGCCGATACCGCTGAAAAAGAAGAAACCAGCACCCCCGACTGGATGCACGCCAGCGAGTTTGATGACGATGCACCAGAAGAAGCGGTCAGCGCTGGCGAAGTTCCCGAATGGATGCGCGATGCGAGTTCGAGCGGCTATTTTGACGAAGCCCGCGCCGAACAAACCAACCTCCCCGCGCCTGTCTATTTCGATGAACCAACTGCTGTCTCGCCCCCGCCCGACGTGGACGAAAAGCCGCGCACAGGCTTGACAGGACTGCTGAACAGCGCAAACCTTGATTGGTTGAAGAAGACCGCCGAACCGGAACCCGAACCATCGGATGCCTGGATGGCGATGTTCGATCAGCAGCCGCCCACATCAGAATCAGTCACAGAAACTCCCGCATGGCTGCTTTCGATTGATGATGAACAGGATGCTGCGCCCGCCTCCCAACCGCCATCTGCTGAAATGGAGTTCGATATGCCTTCCGACAAGGATTTCGATTGGATGTCCCAGTCCACGCCTGAAGACGCGGAACAGTCAGAAGATCAGCAGGAAGGCGATGCTGAGGAGCCGTCCTTTACACTTGAACCCGCCGAAGTAGCTTTGCCGGATTGGTTCTCGGCAGTCGAGGGTGAAGAACAGCCGGAACCTGTTTCGGGAGCGCTTGAACCCGATGATCTGCCCGAATGGTTAACCGATCTGCAAAGCGGCGAACGCCTTGATCGTGATGAACAAGCGCCAGCAGTTCCCGAAGAACCCGCCGCCGCTGGTGGATACGATTGGTCAAGTGTTGAGGCGACAGAGAGTCCCGAATCGACAATATCAGCCGCCGCTCAACCGATCGGTGATGATTTCTCCGCATGGTTGACGGGCATCAACGATGAGTTTAAAGATGAAGCGGAAACGCTCGGCTTAAGCGAAGAGGAAGAAGCCGCAGCCGCAGCCGAAGAAGCTGAGTC